>DATDKD010000248.1:0-2412 GCA_036520175.1 Nitrososphaeraceae archaeon | reverse complement strand
TTACCCATCATTTGATACGCGAGTATTCTTTTTGGACCATCACCTTTACGATTCTTGCCAATTCCTAATCTTGGAAGTATCTTAACTTCTATACCTGTAATTTTTATTTGATCCTTAATTTTAGATGTCTCTTTGGGAAGTATCAAAACCCCTGTCTTACCATATTCTATAGAGGGATAGTATTCTCGATAAATACAACAATCCGAACAAGCCTCAATACAACTAAACTTTCTAAGCATTTGGACCACTCATTGATTGAATACATTTACTCTCTATGCTATCTGATGGCAGATCGAAATAATTCAAAAATTTAATATCAAAAATAGATTTTGATCTTTTTAATAATTCCAGACCAAATTTATCATCTGTCCTCTCTTTATTTTTGTTTTCTTTATAAACGGCAAAACGCAAAAGAACTTGCTTTTCATAGCCGTGCTTGAATCTCTTATAATTTTCTGATATATGAAAATGCTTCACGAAACCGGTGTTATCACCTTTATATTCGGAACCCCCATAAAGAATAAACCAATACTTGTCATTGTATTCAACAAACCTAAGCTTTATTTCGTCATCAGGCCACCACTCTATTGTTTTCTTCCATAGTTTAAATGCATACCTTTTGTCTTTGAATAGCGGTAAAACATTCATGTATATGTCATGATAACGATATCCTACACCGACAAAGTTATTGAACCAAAATATAGACTGTTTTATTTCATCTGGATTTGAAGAAAATATTATATCATCGCTCAATTTTCGATTGATTCCTAGCACAAAGAACATAATATGATTATAAAGATGTACCTATTTCTAAGAAAACTATAGGTGAATCAAATATTAATCCATAGTATCATTCCAATAATATTTGACTTATCACTTATTTAATCCTGATTTTTTTATTTTATACTCTTCTTATTTCAAAGCAAACTCTTGTAGGGAATGACTTTGCTTATAGTTCTTTTACAGGAAAAGTTAACAATATTTTTTTGCATTCTGACAACAGCAACAATTTGTACTTTTATAATGGATATGCAATTGGCTCAGAGGGATAACCATTATCTAATCATTTATTTCATTTATGCTCATACTCTTCATCGCCACTATTAAGTGAAAATTATTTGTATTAAATTTTATACTAGATTTATTTAATTCTTCATCTTCTAAACTTCCTTTTCTATCGCTTCTATATGGCATTCGTGTCCTCGATGCTCTTTGTCTAGCATCATGGCTTCTTCATTCGATATAGGGAATTTTTCTTGATTAAGATATGATTCTCCTTCCTTTTCTAAAATAACTTTCTTACAAATATCACAGATTAGCTGCAATATTATCATTTTTATAAGAACAGTAGACGTAACACACTATATATAGATCATTCTCTTACTTTCCGAATATCGCTTCAAGGGAATTACGCATCTTTCCAAACATGCCTTTTCGATTCTCCTTTTCTTCTACTGATTTGAAGCATTGTTGGCAAAGGGCGCGTAAATTCGCGGGTCGGTTATCTTTTAATGATCCATTAATATGCTCAAAATGAGGATGTATATCACTTCTGAATTTTGCTGAACATTTTTGACATCGATAATGTGCCCTTTCTAAGACTGTCTGCTTTATACTAAGAGTTAGATGTTCATATTTACGTTTATTAACACTATTACTCGAATCTCCTCCAAAAAATGACATATTGATAGATTAATGTTGCTCAAACTTATTTCTTGCGGAACATTCTTTCCTATAGAATAAGAAATTTCTAGACAACAAATAATTTAACTAAAATTTATTTTAGTATCTTTTTATAAAACCACAAGCATTAGCAAATCCTATTAATTCTTCTTTTTTCGAATCGGTGAATTTCATGTCACGGTATGAAATCGCAAAGCACTTAAATTATCAACGATTAGGCATATTCTAAGGGCCGGTAGTTTAGTCCGGTAGAATACCTGCCTTGCATGCTATGGCGATGTCAGGCAAAGGAAACGTAGGTGGTCGTGGGTTCGAATCCCACCCGGTCCATTATTATTATTATTATCTTTCACGATTTACTGTCTATAGTCCATCCATATTCATTTGCAGCTGAATCAAAAGTGTCACCAAGCTTCCATTGTAGCCCCAAATATGATCCATTGTATGGATCAGTTTCCATTTTCTAAAGATCGTTACTGCCATAACCCATGTAACTAAAAAATATTAAAAGGATACAAACTCGAAGAGCCTACGACGATTATAAAAATTAATATCTTAACACAACAACATTTATTTTGAATTAATATGGGTGTTCCTAAAAATATAGGATAGAGAATATAACAGAAATTAACTCAGAATTATGCAATAAAATTATCTATAACTTCTTTTTGCAAAGGCACTTTAATTCTTGAACAAATATTTTAAGTAGTAGATAAAGCTAGTACGCGT
>DATDKD010000247.1:0-2402 GCA_036520175.1 Nitrososphaeraceae archaeon | reverse complement strand
TAAAAAAATAGACAAAAATCACCGATAAAGGAACAATAAGACTAAAAATTGTAGTAATTAATGTTATCTTTTGATATAGTTTCATTTTTACTTTAGTTATTATTATTTATCCTGCTATTACAATCATTATTTGTATTATTTTTTACATTATCATATGTAGTAAGGAATACTATTTGATTTGGGTTTTATTGCCGATATTTTGTTAGGGCTTTCATTCCTTTATTGAGGATATTTTATAATGGAGAAATCAAACAGGATTGCCACCATAATTTCTTTTTTTTCTCAGATTACACAATTTTCATTTATAGTTTCTTTAGATAACTAAACTGTTTAAAATAGAATAGGCTTGTAATAATAATAGCTAAATACAAGATAGTAGTATTTGTACATTAGACTACTCTTTTAGAACCGCTATCGGTATTACTCCAATTTATTTTAGTCAGGAAGGAAAAAGAGCAAAATAACAAAAATAATCGACGCCAAGGTTGTCATAATTACAAGAGTTTTTGTCTTCATAGTTGAATTATTATTATTCAATTTACTATACAACAATTTAATCTTTTAACTACCTATGAGATTTTTTTATTTATTATCTTAATAATTAGAAGAAAATTATTTTTTTATATATATCAACCTTACATATTGACCATCTAAAAGATATAAGTCTGTAGAGTAAAACTGTTATTAAAATTAGCAACAAATAATTCAACAAATTATTTCACAATTAATTTGATTAATAAAAATTAGCTACGGAAAATTACAATAATAATGGATGAATCAAATTCCCTAATTGAATTTAGTAATACTATGATAGCACATGTAGCTAAGCACTTCAATTATAATTTAACTGTTTAAAAATGATATGAAAAAATCAGTATTTACTTTTGGACTTTTGGCAAGTTCATTGGTAATGTTAGGAATCACGCCATTTCTCAACCAGAACAATCATTTTTCAAATGTAATGGCGCAAGAATATGACAAATATGGAGATAGTTATTATAGCACGTATCAAACAGACGATAAAAAATACGAATGTAGAACAGGTCCATTTGAAGGATTTTTTGTATCTTCAGTAGAATTCAGTAAACATATTAAATTCGATGATAAGGATAGAAAAGATATTAGAGATAATCGGACAGGAACACAAGGCCCACCTGGTCCACAAGGTCCAATTGGTCCAACAGGTCCAGCAGGCCCAGCAGGTCTACAAGGAATACAAGGTATCCCAGGTCAGCCAGGGATTACTCAATTAAATGCGACAAATGTTTATCAAGTCTCAAACTCTTCCACTAATGACCAAGGGGCTACTACTGTTTTTGTCCAAGCTTTGTGTGATTCGGGTGACTTTGTAATTAATGGAGGATTTTGATTTTTTCTGCTGACCTTGCAGAAAATGATACAATCACAACGATTTTAGATGCACCTATCGTGATTCCTACATTAGTGGGAGGATGGCAAACAGCAGTTGGAGTTGACGATGAGTCTTCATCAGTAACACTTGCTGTGGGTGCGTTGTGCTTTGACAATCCACCATTGAGATAGACATTAAATTCTATCTTTTTTATTCTTCTTTAATTAATTGTTATTAATTATTATTAGTCAACTAAAAATAAATATTTAAAATAGAATTTCTCATATCTTAAATTTATTATTTGTCTATCTTCTTAAATATAATATAAAGTTTCAAAAAGTATACTGAACCTGTGTATGAGTAAAGTTCAAATCCCTCTGAACTCGAGAATGATTTAGTTCTTTGCCGTTTTATTATAATTTAAAATACGTTCTAATGATAAAAGCTAAATATAATAAGTATGAAAATAGAAACAAAAATATAATAAATGGAGATGATTCTTTCTAAAACAGCTAATTGTTAGATAGTTTCAAAATTTATATAACATAAATTTTGCCTTTCAAGAATTTTCTTAATCATACAATCGAAAAAATAAACAAGAAAAAAATTATTATTTCTTCCAATTGACTACTAATTCATTAATCTGCATAGGCGATTGTGCAATATCTAATCCATGTGCATTCTTCAAATGTTCTCGAAATTTTACAGCCCATGGTTTATCAGATGTAGCTAATACTTTGAATGATTGTTCAGGGTCATTGGTTTCATAACAAGCAATTGCAAAATCTTGGTTTTGTTGCTGTGGGATATGTTGAATCCAAACCTGTTCTCGTGTTATTCCAGCATCCATAAAAACTGTATCATGTTCTTTATTGTTAACAATATTTTCTTTATTCCATTTTTTCATCAATTCTATTCCTCCAGGAAGTATAGGAGCTATAAAGCAATAATTAGTATTGTTTGTTTCCCTTGATTCATCTATGTATGTACTTGTAATTAAAGGAGAATCCTCAATTTGAGATGTTTCATTCTGAGCAAAAACGATTCCAGA
>DATDKD010000246.1:0-2170 GCA_036520175.1 Nitrososphaeraceae archaeon | reverse complement strand
AAATATATTCTAATAATAATAGGGAATTTAAATTACACAATGGAAAAGTAAATGATGTAATGATGAATGACGAACATAATAACAACGATAATAATGATAAAGAACATGTTTATGACAATTACAGCAAAATTTTGATTAAGAATTAACATAGTAATAGAATAACAGTAAGTTGAAAAATTTCTAGACTATCAAACCATCATAATTTGGGTCTACTATTACAATTCCTTGAATACCGGAATACTTAGATCATTTGACATACCCAAATGATCACTTTATTAATTACAAGGAATTGGAGATTGTGCATACCATCCGTACTCATTCCTAGTGGCAGAACCTCCTGCTCCAGCTGGTGTCAAAAATGATCCCGAAAGAGTTTGATAGCATAAGGGCATTCCTAGAGAATTTGTTGTAGTATCCTTAAAAAGAAAACCAGTATATATTTGAAATGAAGTTGGATCAGAAGGATTGTCCAATCTCATAAAGATAATTTTTTGACTATTATGATCCCAAAAACCTATAATTCTGTCATCATCAAACATAATACCGCTTACGCTTCCCTGAGGAGTATATGAAAATCTAAGTGCATCTTGATGTCCATTGGCATTTACCGTCCAATTATTATTATTTTGTAGCGTTAATACAGCTGCATTAACAACTTGTATAGTGGAGTTGATAGCGATCAATAAGGATAAACAAAGGGAAGCTACAATAAAGATAATCCAACCGTATTGATTACCCATGAAAGTAAATGTCTTCATGCAATTTAAAGGTTATATATCCATTTCTTTCTAAAAAGACTTGGTACAACAGTACTTGAATGCATACTGAAAATGCCAAACTAATAATGTGACAACAACCATCTTCAACAACAAAATCTTCAACAAAAAGAATGAATTCTATTAATAATATCTACATTAAAAATAGTCACATAACTTGTTTACAAGAAAGTCGAGAAATCACTGTTTTTATGAATGAATAATAACAATACTTCCTGAACTACAAATTTGTGTCTTAAAATCAGTTCACACCCCTCCTATTGCATGCTTATGAATCATTTGAATTTGTGGGAGATATTCCTAGAATTCTTATTTTAAATTGTTTCTTTCAGGTAATAAATCATGGGATGATGTTGTAGTAGTAGAATTAGTAATAGTAGATTTTTGTATTAGATAATTATTTATCGAACTTTTCTAATTCTGAGTAGGCAGTATGTGGTTTCTATACTTTTTTACCTATAGTTGATGGAAAAGGATTTACATATAATTTACCTTTAACTACCTTTACTTTATAGGAATTTACATTATCTCCGTCCTCATGAGAGGATTTACCATTTTTTACAGAATATTTCCATCCATGCCATGGACATGTTACAATATCGCTGTTTAGAACGCCTTTACTAAGAGGTCCGCCTTCATGGGCACAAGAATCAGATATAGCATAAAATCTCCCAGATATATTAAATATAGCTATATTGATATTCTTTTTACTTTTAGCATCTTTTATAGAAATAGATTTGGATTTACCTATAGGTATTTCTGAAGGTAATCCAACATATTTATAAGAATTATCTTTGTTTAATGACAACTTGTATATTATTCTTCATTTTATTATTAAGGGTTTTACCTTGCATTCTACAGTTAGAGAGTATATTCTGAAAGGATTGAAGCAGTAAGAAATCTTTTAGATCCAATAATTTTTGTTTTTCTAAAGCAAATTTGTACAATTAAATTCATGATTAAATCTACCTACATTAAGAATAATTCGAAAATTAAGATTTTCAATTTAATTTTGATTATACTGATAAACAAGATTTATATACAAAAGTTACTTCATTCAAAAGTTCTTTTTTACTAAAACTATCACATTTACCTTTACGTCTCCAACTTAAAGTTAAATAATAATAATACCTTAAAGTCAAAGGAAATAGATTTAAAAATTTATCCAATAACTTTATCTATTATGTTACCGAACCCTGCTATAATGAGAAATCGAAGCCCTCCAAGTTTTCGATTTTAGTTATCCAATTGGTTTATTCAATAGAACCTGACAGAGGTGAACCCATATTATAACACGATTAACTTTATAACGGTTTCTTCATTATATTTTTTCAGTTTAATAAATAATAGATTATAAAACTTAGGAAATAAGGATATACCATTATGATAGATAT
>DATDKD010000245.1:0-5339 GCA_036520175.1 Nitrososphaeraceae archaeon | reverse complement strand
ATATCTATGATATATCACTAGAGTAATAGATTAATTAGTCTTAATATAACAATAAAATAAAATATATATGTTTATTCTACTGTGAATCTGCTTTATACTCTGCACTAGTCTCTCTAAAAGGTTTTTTGGCTAAGGCTTTTACACCTGCTTTAATTTTATCATCTTTTCCTACATCTTCACCTGTTTCAATTTTTATATCTTTGTCATTATCGTTTGTCATTGTAATTACCAATACGTTATAAACTATTTATTGATTAGATTAGATTTATAAAATTAAGATTAATTTTGGAGAAATATTTAGTCCAGAGGTGTGTGAACTGTTTTTGATACAATATTTTTGGCGCAGACTCTAGACAACAAATATTTATGACTTAATTTGGACTTAACAATACTTTTGGAATTATACATAATTTCATTTTTTATGTTTATGAAAATTTTAACTAATACAGTTAAATGATAATTATAAGGATATGGTTTCTAAAAATAATGTTAGAAATTTTTTACTATCTTTTAAATGAACTTTCTGTTGTAAAATTTTGTTCTTTCTCCCATTCATAATTTTGAGTCTCATTATCTTTAGCAACAATCCAAAAATCATAATTTCCATCAATGCGATCTCCTGCTTTGTTAAGTTTTATTTTTCCTGATATTCCGTCATCAAATGATTCTGCAGTTTCAAGAATAATCTCTTTAAATGATTTGGTTAAATTTTCGTTACTATTGTTATAACTAGTATTATTTTTATCAAGGCTTAGTGCGGCTATCCAATAAGAATCATAAGCTAGTGCTGAATATGTTATTGAACTTACTTCATGTAATTGTTTTTCTAATATTTCTTTCAGATCATGTAATTTCTTTGACTCAATATCTATTGAATATAAAGGATTAGAAAGATTTGTTTTCATTGCAAACAATGCCGAATCAACATTCTTTGTTATCTGATGATTTTGTGCTATTTTATCAGCGCCATACCATCTTACTTTTCCTAGGTTTTCATAAAGGGTAGATTGGATTAAAATAGGTGTTATCTCATCAAAAGATATTACATATACACCTACAGAATTAGCACCATATTTTTTTACTGCATCAGAGACGATTGCATTTAATTTTTCTAATTCTTGATTCCACATTAGGAAATTAATCCTATGTAAACTAGTGGCAAATTTGCCTGTATGAGGTTTATAATTAATACCATCTTCTACTTCTCCTCCTAGTTTTTCAAAATAAGATGTAGTAGATTTATAGAGATCACTTCCATATAAACCGCCTCTCCAAATAGGAACAATAACTTTTATACCGTCCTTGATCATTTTTTCTGCAACTATTTTTCCTTGGTACGTATCATCAGGAACTAATCGAAAAAGATTGTCTCCTTCAATAGAAAGTGATGACGTAGTACTGGAGTAACTAATAAGGATGATATTATTAACATCTGCATATTCTTTGGTAGCGTTAACTGTAGCACCGAATGCAGGTCCTACAATAATTTTGGCTCCAACCGTATGTAACTGTTTTATTGCTTCAAGAGCACCTTCGGGGCTTGATTTTGAATTTGCCATTAATAGATTAAAGTGTGATGAAGAATTCATTCCTTCAAAATGTTTGTTTACATCATATTCGGCTTTTTCTAATGCTACCTTGACAGATTTACCATTTGAGGAAAAGGAACCAGTAAGTGGTAAAATAGCTCCAATAACAAAATCCTTTTTGATATTCTCATTATACGTTGATGAGAGTGGAGGATAAGAAGAACTTTTTTTTATGAAAAAGTCTTTACCTTCATCACCGCTGAAAACATTTGTATAATAAAAACTAGTAAATATTAGAAAGGATATTAATATAATGGACGTCAACAGAACCTTTTTGAAAGTTTCATTTTTTCTTCTTCTTCTTATGTTTATTAAAATCTTGTAAATGATATCCTTTGACTGCCATTTGATATAATATCTAAGATACCATATAAGACCAGCTGCAATTAATAAATAATGTGCAGACAATAATAATGCAGACATCCATAACTGTTCAACAAATGCAGTTAGAACAATAATTGCAAACCAACTATCTCCTACAACTATTGCTAAAAAGCCAACCAATTCACAGATCCAAGGAATAAAGTGATGTTTTTCATTCTTTATCCTAAGGAGGATCATCATTGCAAGAGCTGTTAGAATGGAATTTAATGTAGGATATGCTATAGTGACAATAAAAAGCATGAGACCTCTGAAATTTGATAATTCCGAAAGATCTAGAGTCAGGTTTAATATGTATATCAGAAATAAACCTGTACCCGAGATTATTAGAAGCAGAATTTTTTTATTTGTAATGTGACCAAGTTTTCTATATATACTTATCATTCTATATATGAGAAATCCATATGCAGATAACAAGAATAAATCTGCTAAAGAAGGTACAGGAGATACAATATCAAGCACTACTTCATAATATGCCCATATTATATTAGCTATAAACCAGAAAATTAGACCAAGTGTTAGAAGAATATTAGTTTTATCTCCTCCTTCATCACTATCTTTATCCTTAAGGAGAATCATTGCAGAAAGCCCTGCCGCAGTAAGAGAATTTATTATTAATATCCAATTTGAAAAGATTATTTTACTGTCTGACTCTGCAAAAAAAATAATGGAATTTCCGATGATTATTGTAATAATTACTCCTAAAAAAAAATATAGAGTAGTCTTCAATTATTCTCCTCTATTATAATTATTGATATTAGTTATAAATGCTTAAAACTACAAATGGCGAAAGAATTTAAATTAATATATTCCGAATTATATATATACATTTAATATTTGATACCTAAAAAAGGCATCACCTACTACTTTTTATAGCGTAAACTGTCGCAACTCACCAATAAAACAATATCCTAGATGTTTACTTAATTATTGCTCTGAACATGTAAAAACACATTCTCATCCAACAACAACAACAGCAGCAGCAACAGATGGATTTTAGACACATATATAGGATAATTTAATAACCATTTAAGCCATAACCCATCTCTTGGGATAGATACAAGGCTATGGCTAGCGAATCTTATAATTTACATATAATATTATAAATATATCAATCGATGTTGTTGTATTTAATAATAGAGTATAATTTATTATTTAATTGTAGTAGCCTTCTAAGGAATACATATCATAACAATACAAGGCCATGGAATTGTTGAAGTTTTGATGACTGGCGCAATAACACCGCTAATATTCTATTTAAGGATTAGAGATAATTGTGTTTAATTAAAAATTGATTGTCATAGTCTGAAATAGGAGTATCATTGGGCTTATAGGGAGATTGTCCAGACTATGACAATAACGACAATGCCAATAAGACTATTTGCGGTCAGACTCGCAGAGGCAATGACTGAAGACATAGATAAGATATTAAACGTAAAGAAAGATGAGGTAATTATAGTATTTCAAGAAGCACCCCTCGGAAATTGGTATTCTTTCAGAGTTCGTCTATAATATAACTGCATTTGTTATGTAGATGATAAGTGTAACAAACTCATTTGAATTAGAAAAACTAATAAACCATGATATTAAATACTAATCTTAGTTGGATGACATTCTTGGTTCTTTTAAAATAGAAAATAAGTCAGAAAACAAAAAAGGCTTTAAAATTACATCTTGGCTTTTTATACCAATTGAATCTATCATATTGCTTATGTTATCTAACGAGTAGGTTGTAGTTAATATTATTTTTTTATGTGGTAATCTATTACGAATCTTTTTAGCAACTTCAAAGCCTGAAATGTCAGGAAGATGACTATCTAGTATAATGATATCATAGTTGTTGTAGTTGTTGTTGTTGTCGTCTTCTGTCCTATCAGAAAGTAAAATCTCTAAACATTTGTTACCACTTTCTACTATACTAACATCGGATATTGAAAAACCATACCGTTTTGTAAAAAGAGAGTAAAGAACCCGAATATCTGGTTCCGGTTCGGCTATTAGAATTCGTTTAGGTTTTCTCTTTTGGTTTTCGTCTATGGATTGGTTTAAATCAATCGTTATTGTATGCATTCCATTAAGACGGCCTTTGGTATCTAATGATAATATAGGATTGTTAATGACTAGTCCAGGATGAGGACATACTACAGTAATATTTTGGTTATTTTGCCTCCATTCCATAGTAGTTTCATGCCACCACCATTCTAATATTTCTGATTCATCAAATTGTTTATTATGTGATAAAAAACATGCAGCATCTGCAAATACTAATATTGCATCTTTTTTGCCTTCAGATTTACGATGATTCAGAGTTTCTTCCAATTCTTTCTTTAGCTTTTTAAAAGGACGAAAATCTACATTAAGTGCTGACTTGTAATAAGGTTTAAAATCAACGATACGCAAATCACCTCTTTCAATATTCTCTTTATAATTGTCTATATTAGAGGATAAATTTGAGATATTCGAGCTACTTTTACTATCATATGCGTTGATAGATGCATAAATGCATTGGTATCCACTATTTAATCCATTATTAATGTAATTTACAGCTGCATTATTACGCTCATCATCGCTGCTATATAGTAACATTATATGCTCATTCGACGGAATATTTGTTAAATGACAAGTGGATGACATGGATATAGCAATAATTAACATTATCTGCAAAGTATATATAAATTGTAGAGAATTGAATCGAGGATTCTATATTCATTTCAATAGCTATTGTAATCCATATATTTTCAGTTTATAAAAGATTTTAAATTTGTATATGTAAATAATTTTCAAGAATAACATTTAGAATAATATTCTATATTGATTATACTCTCATTTTTTTATTATAATATATCTCTTACAAAAATATATGATCAGATTCACCCTCTCAGAGGAGGTTCATCTACATTTCAGATAATTCATGGGTGTAGAATCATCTATGTAGTAAGTTCTACCACATGATATTTAGCTTTTATTATTAGAAACTTATTTTTTAAAATTGTTTTTGTATTATTAAAGAAGATAAAGGAACTTGAAAGATGCCAAGAAGGGAGTAATACTTATAGCAGTGCTTTAAGGAGTCTATGTTTTAGTAATAAAGAGAGAATATTAAAGATTTTCTTTTAACATAATATTCCAAAAATTTAATACTTATAAAATATAAATTAGGATATATCTGAATAAAAAATAATTAAGGGTGATTGAAGCATAATGCATTGCTTTGAACTGAGATACCATTTCCCGTAAGAGTGGTGGAATATGAAGCTTCCGTTATAGCCGGCCCTGAATTAAAAACAAAAAATGGCTCTCCTCCAAAATTATTAATACTCTATTTAATGATTGTTAACAAATATGCAAGATTACTTACCAAATTGAAAA
>DATDKD010000244.1:0-6011 GCA_036520175.1 Nitrososphaeraceae archaeon | reverse complement strand
TGGATAACGAGACGCCAATTGTAAAGCTATGGTTCATCCTATAGAGTGTCCTACTATGTGTGCTCTCTTGATATTAAGAAAATCTATTATTTCTCTACAATCTTCGACATGTTGTAATATACCTATATGATCATTTTTATTGTTAATGCTTTTACCATATCCCCTTCGGTGGTAATGTAATATATTATAGCTTTTAGTTAAAATATCAGAATATGTTACCAATGGAATATTTGCATCAGCTATAATACCTCCATGAATAAGGACAATATTATTTTCAATTTGGTTGTTACTCACTCTAGATTCTTTATTAATAGATTGAAAGATATTATATTCTAATTCTGCATTATCAAGTATTATTTTTTTCATTATTGATTAGCATTTATTAATAATAGTCGTAGAAATAAATATTTGAAAGAGGATTAATAATATTAAGAAAATTATAATACCAATTTTTTTATGATAACTTTCTTTAATTATTGATACTTATTTTTGAAGATTGCAGTAATTTTATAACTTTATTTCAAAACAAATTTTGTGGATTATTTAATACCAATTGAGAATTCAAATTGTTGTTGTTGTCGTTGTTCTTGTTGTTGTTATTCTTTCTTTCTCTTCCCTTTTTTATTTGATGTAAATTGTTTATAGAAACCCTCTTTCTTGTCTCTATTGAACGGTGGTTTGTCTCTGTCTCTGTTGAATGGCGGTCTATCTCTGTTAAATGGCCTGTCTCTATTGAACGGTGGTTTGTCTCTGTCTCTGTTGAATGGCGGTCTATCTCTGTTGAATGGCCTGTCTCTGTCTCTATTAAATGGTGGTTTGTCTCTATTAAACGGTGGTTTGTCTCTGCTACTGTTAAATGGTTTGTCTTGATATGATTCTACCTTATTAAGATCACTGGAGTCAACATTTGTAATGGTTTGTGGCTGTTCAGAAGTATCTTTAACTGTCCAATAATGTCCTAAACTACAGAAGTAAAAATCAGTTTCATGCGAAGTTTTAAAACAAGATATATAATTGAGAGATAAATGATCTTTACAAAATTTACAATTACCAATATATTCACCACTATTTGCTAATGACATAATATCTTTTATACTAAGAGTAATAAATAACTTGTTAAATCAATAATTTCCTAAAAAATTACCTTCACTTGTTTATTTTAGATTTTGTAATTTTTAGATAATCAAATGTATACGGATGCCATAGGTATATAGACGCAAAATCTAAGATTTTATGTGACTTTTATATACTATGACAACAATTATTATTGTTTTAAACAAAATTCTAATGAAAATTAAAGATAAATATGGTATTCATAATAATTAATATATAGTAATGGAAATTATATTATAATATATATTGATTAATTATCTATATTATTTATTGTCTAAATATAATATTTTTAAGCAAAGTTTTTTTTTGTTTTTATATTTTAAATAATTATTATTGATTCAATATTACAAGACTTTTTTCATTATTGAATTACATTTTGGACATAAACGGTTAGTATGTACATTATTACAATTAGCACATACATAGATTAGAGATTGGTGAAATTGTGTAGGATTAAAGAGTAATAATGTAGTTATTAAATTAGGTCTTATTAATTTAGCTTTATCATTGTCAGATAATTTTAATCGATTTTTAATAACATTTATTATCACAACTGCTCCAAATCCCAGTAGTATTGATATAGGATAGGGCAGAGTAAATGCTGTTATAAAACCAATACCCATAAATATGCATAACCATCTAACGTGATATGCATTAATATCCTTAATCATAATACTCTATTATAGAATCATATTCTTAGGCTTTTTGCATATAATTTAATCAGCTTTTTATTTTCCTAGATTTGGAAACGGTTATTAATATCACATTATTAAAACTACATATCATAAAATACTAATAATAAAGGTATGTTTATTACCAACTAAAAATAAACCTCAAACGATTTATTAATAATCTTATACTATTAAATTTCCTATTTCTTATTAATTTAAAAAATTCATCAAGTCTGATAGGATGGTTAACTAATTACTTATCAAAAGGAAAAGTATGCATTTTCCTACCTTTATTATTTTCATAAATGATTCTTGGTTAAATTCAGAAATATTAGATAAAATAAACAATATAGAAGTACATCCATGACAAAAGACTGTTATCTAGACTAACACCATCTTCCTCATCCCTTTATTTTGTTCATACATCTCCCTTCCTTTATCATTATCATAAATAATCTTTATTTGTTATATTCATTATCGGCAGTAATTTTTCGGCGCCGAAAAAATTGGCACAGTTAAACAAAGAATGCGAAGTGAGTTGTATGATTTACTATTAAGTTTTTAAAAATTCAATTATTCAAATGGTTGTATATCCGTATTATTATTTTCAATTAGATTTAACACATAACAAAATTTAGATAGTCAAAACACCAAAAAGTTATTCAATGAGTGTTATAACGTGTAGGAAGTGTGGAGCAGACATGGTTGTTTCTCAACCTGATCGGATTCATACAATAGTAGATAGAAAAGTTTTGAACTGGAAGGATTATGTTAAATTTACAATTAAATGTAAAAAATGTGCTATTTCAAACATATTGTATTGGAGTAAACCAAAAGATAACTAAGTATCCGAAATTAAATATTAATAAATTGAACAAAGAATATTGAAGTATTAAGCCAAATAGTATATGACAGATAAAATATTACGATATGAATAGTGAAATGGACAATAATAATTAATAAAAAAATTAGATTTGGTGGGATTAGATATAACTAAAAAAATTAGTTAATGAAAAAAAATAAGAAATTAATGTTGAGATGAAAAATGCTCTTTTAGTTCTTGACGGCTTGTAAATTTTGTATTACACTTATCACACGTGAATGAAGAACCTACATTTGTAGAACTTTCGTCTGATTTTTCACCTCTATCTATGTTTCTATTTAATTCCTTTTCTTGATTTCCTCTATATAGATTGTTTGTATCTGTGGAAGTTTGTGTATCTTGATCAAATCTTTTTTCTGTTATATGTTCTTCATCATCATCATAATCATCATCATCATCACCATCAACTTTGCCAATAGTTTTTTGTTTTATCGATCTTGTTTTGTCTTTAATTGATTCCACAATTCCTTTGCCTTCATCTTTGTCTTCATCATCATCGTCATAATCATCATCATCATCATCGTCAACTTTGTCAACAGTTTTTCCTTTTACCGATCTTGTTTTATCTTTAATTGATTCCACAATTCCTTTGCCTTCATCTTTGTCTTCATACGTTTTTAATTCATCATATGAAATGTTTAATGTTAATTCAGCACCGTTATAGGCTCCTGCTGCTGATTTTGGGACCCTGTAAAAGTGTTGACGCACAGCACCATCTTCGATTATTATATTTTCGTCATCTTCTCCGATTATATTTCCACAAGATTGGTTATCTTTAGTTATGACTCCTTTGCGATCTTTAATTAGTTCAGTCCAGTTAATTGAGGTTGACATAAGATGAAATACATTTTATAATATATAGCCATTTCAATCATTAGTATAAATATTCAAATCCTAATAATACTATTTCTTAGGATTATAAAAAATTAAAAGTTAATTTGTTAATAAGAATAATACTAAATTGACAATTTCCTTCTTAACAAGCAACAAGGAATTGTTCATTATTTTTATTTTATTCATGATTTACTTATTGTAGGTTGATATTATTCTTCTGTTAGTAAGTCATTTTAAAGAAATTATTTATGAAATAATGAAACAATATAAATTATAGCTAGCTAACCAAATCGAGAACTTGGATGATTATAATTATCACATATTTAACTAATTAATAATTGAATTAATTTTATTAATTAAAACTTTATAGCTTACATTATATTACTACTGTCTTATATCTCTAAAAAATAATATCCAAAAGATTATGTCTGATATATATTATTCTCAATAATATTATTATCATCTATATGAATTAAATATATTTAATTTTCTTTAAAATAAGAAATAAAATTTATGGAAAACTTATTTAAATTTTTTTTTTACTAATATGAAACAAAGAAACTAGTAACTACAATAACATTTTTTAGGAAATATATATACATTAAAATACTATTTTTGTCTTATTATTATCATTATTCTTTACACCATTCCAATGCTTTATTCTTTATTGACAAAATCATTTGTTCTTACCAAGTAGACAATATTACAAAGAGAAATAAAAAATTAGTGTAAAATAATAGATCTTTTCCCTATGACAACATTAAAAATTTGATTTTATTTATGAATTGTATTTTTATTGGATTTCTGCTCTTGTTCCATCAGGATTATATTGGTACACTTTTCCCTCTTCTTCATCTTTAGTTTTCTTGTGTGATCCGTCACAAAATGGTTGGTTACTACTTAGTCCACACATACAAATCCATTTGCTTTCATTTCCTACTTTTACCTCCATAGGTCCTCTATCTTCTTTTCTTACTAGTCTTACCATATGCTTATATCATAATAAAGTATACTTATATTTCATTTCTTTTCAATTTAGTCTGTAATTCCGCTTGTATTCTATTTACCGTCATAGAATAAATTCTTCTATGCTATAAAAGCAAAGCAGGTATTACAGTTTTAAATAATACCACTATAGAATATGAATCGACGTAAAAGCTCAATTGTACAGCCTCCTTAAATATTATGATTTTAAGTGAGCGAACTTTATTAAGGTAATAATCTTTAAGTTTATATTCAAAAATAAATATAAGATCCTAATTTCGTTTTCGACATTTTTATATATTATGATCCACATTTTACCATAAGGTTATTGTTTAAAACAATTTTTAAAAAATTTTCTAATTCAACAAATAAAAAAAATTTAGATTCTAGTTTATTTGCTCATAAAAATTATGAGGACAGATTATTTAATTCAATAGTTGGATATTCTGATATTAAAAAATTTTTAATGCGTTGTATAATCTCTAAAGAACAGGTCCACATTCTTTTTACTGGACCTCCTGCTACCTCAAAAACAGTTTTTTTATTAGAAATGTCTACAGAACTTTCTAATTCCTATTTTATAGATTCTACTGCAACAAGCGGTATAGGTATAGTAGATTTTTTATTTTCCAATCCAAATATTAGATTTCTTCTTATAGATGAAATTGATAAATTAACTAAAAAAGATCAAACTGTTCTATACAATTTAATGGAGACAGGTATTTTAAGTGAAATGAAAGCTGAAAAAACTAAAGGTTTCAGACAACAAAAAATGAATATAAAAATTTTTGCTACTTGTAATGAATTAACTAAATTGACTCAACCATTAAAATCACGATTTATGAAACTGGAGTTACCTGAATATACATCGGAAGAATTTTTAACTATTTCAAATAATTTAATAAAATCAAGGTACAAATATCTAGACGAAAGAGTTTCAACAAGAATAGCAGAAGTGGTTTGGAATGATATTAACACCAAAGATATTAGAGATGTTTTGCAAATTGCTAGACTTACACGTAATCTAGAAGATATAGAGGATATAGCTCATACTTTAATGAAGTATAAACCAAAGGATTAACAATAACAACAACTACTACTATTTTATTTCTCTTATTACAAGACTTTGTTTAATTATACATCCTACGCTTCTTTTTTTACGATCAATTAGTATCTCCATTCAAAATGATGTGGTTGTATAATTATTGTATTAGATGTTTTAAAAGATTTAATAATAAATGACTATATTGTTGTAAACAATTTCAATTCATTCTGTCAGTATAATAGTTGGATGGATTTAATTTAATATTAGTTTCAATTGTTACGAAGGAACGACCTAGTAATTGATAAACTTCTTTATATAATCATTGTGATGATTACCATAAAGGTTTACTATTAGTCATTAAATATTTATTATATTTCTTGGCTAATCTGTTTGCATCAAGAGCTTGAATTATCCAAATTACAACGTAGATTATTCCAAAGATCATAGATAAATCAAGACCCTGAAATAGGGAATTATTTTG
>DATDKD010000243.1:0-2703 GCA_036520175.1 Nitrososphaeraceae archaeon | reverse complement strand
TAATATCACTAGCGATTTATTAATATTTCTCTAAATTAAGTTCTGCTGCATATCTAGCTGATTTCGGTAGATGCTGTATGTCGACTGATAAGTCATTTTTTACTAAAACGATTCTTAAATTTGTTCAAGATGGTTTAGGTATAGGAAATACAGATTTTAAATTAATGATAAAGTCTATAGATGGTGCTTATACTGAAAAAAGGATTAAGATTAACGTCTCTCACAATTGGCAAGATTTATCAATGAAAATTCTTGATTAATTTCATCAGCCGACTTGCAGCATCTACCTAAATCAGCTAGATATGCAGCAGAACTTAATTTAGAGAAATATTAATAAATCGCTAGTGATATTATAAATATATGATTTCCCATTGGTTTTCGAGAGTAAATAGTGTTATACCCAGAGGGTTCTCTAGACAATATATTTTAAACTTGTTAAAAGAGAAACCAATGAGCGGCAAAGAAATCATAGATTTTGCAATTTATGAAAGCGAAGGAAAATGGAAACCATCTCCAGGTCTTATTTATCCTATGCTAGGCAGATTATTAGAAGAAGGACTAATTTCAGAGACAGAAAATGGAAAATATAAAGTTACACACAAAGGTGTTGGAATTGCAGAAGATATTCAATCGATACAAAAGATATTACAAAAACAATTGGATGTTATGTTTAGGTTTGGAAGTATAGGAAGGTTTATGGCTATGGATCTAATTGATAGAGTATCATCTATAGGTTCGACATTAAGTTCTAATTTGGATAAAATGACTGAACAGGAACGTGATAAGTATAAAGAATTTTTAATTACAGAATTAAAAAAGATCGAAAAACAAGAAAAGGAATTAAAGTAAAATTAAAATTTTATTTTGATTAGATAGAATAGGGAAAATTATAAATGCTTAAAGAAATGCAATATCAAAGAGTACTGTGATTTCGGAGCTTTTAGAGTGTATTAATGAATTAACAGAAAAGATTAATCAAATTGAAAACGATATTCAAAATGCTATCGGTATAGTAATAAAAGAATATAGAACTACTACCGAAAAAATGGATGAGAATCAAAGCTATTTTTTATCAGGTATTCAGTATGGAATACCAGGAAAATCCTACTTACTAACATCGAAAGGAATCGAGGTCTTAGGAGAAGAAACAATTGAAATTGATGTATTCATTACTCAGGTTATAAATTATGCAAATAATCCAAGTAGGAAAATAGAGGTTTTAAAAGACCTAGTTACTCATCTACAAAAATTTCTCGAAAGTATGAATAACAGCTCGTCCTAAACAACAAATCGGTAGGGATTAAGTATTCGTCATATCATTTGTCATATCAATCATAAGATTTAACGGCATTTTATTACTACTAAAACCTATTCGGAGTTTATTGTTTTGATATTCAATATCTCCAATTTTATCAAAAATTCCTCTTGAGGAAAGATGAATTTTACTGCACTCAAGATAAATTTTATATGAGCCTTCTCTTTCACTATGAAAGCCAGATAGGAATTTTACTTTTCCTAGATTAACTAATTCATCCAATTCTCGACAGACAGGCCTTATTAAATTCCAAGCTTCTTCTTCTTTCAAATCAATAAAGTATAGAAACATTACAAAATAAAAAATGTTGCGTTATATAAAAAATTGATAAAGGTAACTTCACTTATTTTATAACAAATTTGAATTCAGCATATTCTGGGTTTATGGGAATAAAGTTTATCCCTAAAACAGGTACCTTAATTGAATAGGATCCTGGAGAGGGAAACATAAATGGAATAGTAACAGAACCTTCTGCTGTATGGAGGAGGGGTTGATTAATTTGTTTTGCTGCTGAAAATACTTCTTCTCCGTTTTTGAAGACCTGAAAATCATAATCAACATGAACCTGAATTTTATCAGTACCAGGTTCAAGAAAATTGATCTTGAATTTTACTTCTTTATCAGTACTAATAACTTCAGGAGAAGAAGTAATATTTACATCCAAAGAGCCACCGGTAGTCGATTGCAACAAGTTTGGATCCATAACACCAAAAGAATCCACAACAAAAGCACTTCCTAAAAAGGAACTTGTTAAAAAAAATCCTATTATTGCAAAACAATTTGAATGTTTTTGTATCATAAGAAATCTTCAACTGATTGAATATATGTATTTATTCCTTAAACTA
This sequence comes from Nitrososphaeraceae archaeon, assembly GCA_036520175.1. Taxonomy (GTDB): domain Archaea; phylum Thermoproteota; class Nitrososphaeria; order Nitrososphaerales; family Nitrososphaeraceae; genus TH1177. The sequence goes on along the minus strand of DATDKD010000243.1, from coordinate 543 downwards.
TTGAAAACAAATAACAATGTATTTACTAAATTATTATTATTATTATTAATTAAATTATCAACGGCTAAAAAGACAATAATTATTTTAATTCATACAATAACAATAAAATTTAATTTATTAAAAAACTATAAACTTCAATATAAAAGTAACTCTTACATCTTATTTAATGTCTATATTAACCTTCATATTAATCAAAAGTAACAAACGTCATAAAATATCATTTAGATGCATATGCTAAAAAGCGATAAAGAAAATAATGAATAAAAAATATGGAAGTCTTAATCTCTTTGTTATAAATTAACTGTTACATCTATGTAATTGATTGTTCTTGCTATGAGTTTATATTTTTATGATTTAAGTCTAAATTTTAGAGAAAGAGTACAATAAAATAAAATAAAATATTTAAAATTTTATAGGTAGAAAAAGAAATAATATAATATAACAATCTTTAACTGTATATCGAAATCATAATAAGTATTATAGGTTGCTTTCTATTTCTAAGTCCAATTTTAATTTAAATTTTCTTAAAAATAAAATAACAGT
>DATDKD010000242.1:0-2787 GCA_036520175.1 Nitrososphaeraceae archaeon | reverse complement strand
GTGTCTAGTACAGTTCCTCAAATAAGAAAAGCATTAAGGATAAAAAAGGCAGATGATGTATCAATACGGTTTATACTATTACTGATTGTCGGTCTTTCACTATGGGTTGTTTATGGAATAGGAAAAAATGATATTGTAATAATTATAGGCAATGCCATAGCAGTAGCATTGAATACATTTATGCTGATTCTAAAAATAATATACTCTAGAAATCCATTAGATGAAGAGAACTAACCATATTAAATTTAAATAATTTTACTTTCCAAATAAGAGTAATTTTATATTTTTTGCCTCTTTCCGCTAGAACTTTTATTATTACTAAATAATATTTACAAAGAATTTCGAATTCATAAAGAGGTAAATAGCAGTAAATAAAAAATATTATTAAAAATGAGAGAATTTCGTTATTTAAATAAGGAAACAAAGAACTAACTTTTACTCGATTTTTTTACTTCTGAAATTTATTCTTTTTATGATAAATTCTCATTATAACAGGGTTAAGTAACATAATAGATATAAAGTTTGTACTTAACCTATTTATTAACCATAAATTTTTTTAAAATTGTTATGACAACTAATGTAACAAATCTTTTTTTGATTTAAAATATAGCAATACTTATAATCAAACTATAGTCACCCTAATTAATATGTCAACAACAACAAAGTTGCAGAAAAAAAGCCTGAATTCTCCTGATGAAATTCGAACATTTGAGAAAGGTAAAATAGAAATCGGAAATATTGGTGATGTGAGTATTGGAAGAAGCACTTTTGAACCAGGGTGGAGTTGGGAGAGTTGTGTCAAACCCATAGTCAAAACAAACAGTTGCGAGGCTCCACATACAGGATACATAGTATCAGGAAGAATAAAGGTTGTAATGGATGATGGAACTGAAGGTGAAGCTGGACCTGGAGATATAGCTGTTATTCCACCTGGACACAATGCATGGGTAGTTGGAAATGAACCTTGTGTTATGATTGATTTTACAGGTGCAAAGGACTACGCAAAGAATAGTTAGATGATATAAAAAACAATCATGCAAATAAATGCAAAAAAAAAATTTCCTATACTTTTTTTAAATAAAATATATTTTTTCTTTCTTTCAATTTATAATTAGATGAAGGTTTTGTTGACATTTTTAGAGGATCTAAACATTATCGTCTACTTAATAGTATATTAGTCAAATTAGTTAATGGGCTCGGAGGTGTGTGAACTGTTTTCAACACGATTTTGTAGTTCAAAAATTAATAATATGCAATTTTATAACATTAGGATGATATTATAAAAGATAGAATTATGCTACACAATCTCTATTGATGTCTATTATTATTAGAACATAACAAACAAATAATTAAAGATATTAGTTAAACAATATTTATCTTGTTATTGTTTCACGATAGCGTAATATCTTTTGTATTTTTGTTCATATTATAATATTTTATATTAAAATATATAATCAAAATATTAGAAATAACTATATAAAACTTTTAAAATTTCTCTCATCTAATTTTCTCATTAAATATTAAAAGGATTGTTTCGACTTTACTGATAAATATAATAATAGATCTTTATTCACATGTCTTATAAAAAAATAAGCATATTCAGCATATTTTTGTTACTTGGAATAGCAACATTGTTTGTTCCAGGAACAGCACTACAGAATTCTATTGCAAACGCACAAGAATATTATAACGAAGAATATGAAGAAAATGGATACTATAACCAAGAATATGATCCCTACAAAAATGATAATAATAAAAATGCTCCAATAGTCAATTTAGAGAAGAATTTATTCGTATGCAATGATATAAATGGTATTCCAGATAATATAACTGATTTTCTACGCATTGGATGTCCAAACCCAGCAAATTTCTTCTATCCTGCAGGACCAGATAGTGGTGAATATATACCATGTGACGATGAAATATGTCCATTTATAGATGAATCAGACTTTGGTGCTCAAATCTTTAAGGAAGTTGCAACTGTACGTGAATTATCACCTGAAGGTACTCCAGTAAATCTTGACAAATTTCATTATACTGTAACTGAAGGGGACATAGACGATAGAATAACTATAGACGAGTGTTCTGCTGTTGGTTTTGACGATTCTAATTTCTTCTTTACACTATTAGAGGATGGTAATGAAGTTGGTGTTGATATATGTGTCAATTATGTGGGAGATTGTGAAGGAACCATATATCCTGGTGAGGTAAAGACATGCACAATAGAGAACTATATTACTGCAGTAACCTTTTTCCCTCCCCCATCTGAGGATGACAATGCAGCAGATAATGCACAATCATTATTACAACAATCCAATAATCAAGCCATACAGTCTAAACCCATACTTTAAGAGATATATTCTCTGATCGAACAAACTAAACTAACAAACACAAAATTTTTTTAAATACAAAAATTTTTATTTTTAAAGACAAATAAAATTATCTCACTTTTATAAACAATAGCGATCTCCTTGTTGATTATAATGTTGTAATAGTTGATTTTTTTTAAACATATAATAAAAAAATAAAAACTTGCTTATTATTACTTAATATATATTATTTTTATACATTAAATGGAGTTTAACTATTTTTAGTGGATTGTTGTATAAATTTTATAGTTACAGACAAAATTATTATACGTCCAATTTGATAGATGGATTTAGTGCCATTTTCGATATGAATGCGGAGGTGTGTGAAATGTTTTGACACAATTTTGTAGTTCAGATTAAATTCTCCTACACAAGAAGATAAATTTCAAAATCTAAAATAAAATCTCATAATATGAAG
>DATDKD010000241.1:0-5371 GCA_036520175.1 Nitrososphaeraceae archaeon | reverse complement strand
ATAGCCTCTTTGTTAGAAAAATTATTTCTTCCAGTAAAGTAAAGAATATTTGTAAGAATGCCCAATTATTGCTTTATTGCTTCTATCCTCCCTGGAGGAATAGAATTGATGAAAAAATGGAATGAGGAAAATATTGTTAACAATAAAGAACACGATGCTTGAATGAATAGTCTTTAAACTATTATGCGGTCTAGAATATTTAACAATGGTATACTTAAAATATTTGTAGTCCCAATATAATAATCATTATAGGGAGCGAAAATTAATGTCAATACTAATGCAAGTATCATAGTTGACATTAAAACTGTAAGTATGTAAAAACATAACTTATCATAGTCTTGAATTAATGCCATAACATTGTATATGTTAAACAATGATTTCAGATTTTCTATAAAAAAATTAGTATGATTATACATTGTCTTTATATGAATTAAACAAAAAATAAATTTATTACTTTATTTGACTACTTAGTAGAATTTTAAGACATCAATCTTCTCTTTTAATTTTTAAAATCATCTATCCAATTTTTAAATATACCGCCTTTATAGATAATCTGAATAATGAATGATTTTCAAAAGATTTATTGGGTCTAAAATTCTATTTACCAATTTCATTTGAGATACATGAATTAAAAATGTCATAATAATAAAACACCAAAAACAAAAACAATGGAATTTGTAATTTGCTATTCAGAATTGTATATCATTTATAATATATACATTTCAAAAGTCCTGAACCATTGATTCCGTTAGTAAATTGAAATAAATCTACTACAATTGGCATTCCTATTAATTTTTCATCTGATTGAACATAAGGTTCTCCAATCATATCAGCTGGCGTTTTTGGTGTTGGATATGTAGCGATATAGTATATACGGTCTTACCATCTGGTCTCCAACCTCTGTGAGCTACCATTGTTACAATCATTTTACAATCATTTTTTCTATATCCTATATTGAGCACTTGACCTCCTCCGTATGGAGTATCGTCTGTAATATTCTTATTCTCCTTTACTTGTAATGAACCATCTTGCCATTTTATAGATGGTCTATTTACAATGATATTTATTTCTGTAATAGTGAGTTCTCCATTCTTTTGAGCAGCTAGAATTTCTTCTACAGACTTTAATTCTCTTGCAGTTGTATTGTTATTGCATTTTACAAAATTTGTCTGCCATAATGGACTGTAGTCTTTATCTCATGGTACTGCATTTGCAACTTGAAAACATTATTAAATAATGTTTATTTATATTAATAATATTCTTTGAGAATAATTATTCTTTTTGTTTAGAGATATTAAATATAAAGTTCCTTCAGATGCTTTATAGGTTATAACTGTTTAAAATGATATATGTGAATCAATTGACAATTAAGAAATAATCTATATAATATAGAGTGAGAAATGTAGATCTTGATAAATCATAGATATAATAATGATAATAACGCTAATGCCAATAAGAAGAAAGTATTAGATGTTTTATCAGAAATAGAAGAAATTGCCAAAAAGAATTCTCTTCCATCAATTGGTCCCATAAAAGGAGAAATCATTGAAGGTATCATCAACAAGTATAAACCTAAAAGAATACTTGAAATTGGGACTTTGCATGGATATTCAGCTATTTTGATGGCAAATTTTCTCTTAAGTATAAATAATGATAATAGCAATGAAGATGATAATAATAATAATAATAATACTAATAAAGAAATAATTGTAACATGTTTGGAAATAGATCAGCAACTTGCAAATATTGCAAAAAAGAATATAGAGAAAGCAGGATTATCAGATAGAATAGAAGTAATTACTGGTGACGCTTTAAAGATTATTCCTACTCTTAAGAATCATTATAAATTTGACTTGGTCTTCATAGATGCAGTCAAAAATCACTATCTTAGATATCTTAAACTTGTAGAAGATAATGGTTTGCTTAATAATAAATCACTAGTTGTTGCAGATAATGTTTTGCTATATGAAAAGGAAATGAAAGATTATTTAGATTATGTTAGAAATTCTGGCAGATACAATAGTTATACAACAAATACAACTTTAGAATTTACTCAAAATGTTAAAGATGCTCTTGAAGTAAGTATAACAATAAATATGAATTAATAGGACTGTGCTTAAATCTTAATTATCATTTAACAATAGGGTTCATCTACATATTTAGCAAGCTGGTCTGGAGTAGAGTCATGAATGTAGTAAAATTATATTATCATGTATTTAGTTTTTTTACTTTCAACAGACAATATTAAAAACCATATTGATTTGTCGCCAGCGATTGGAGAGTGTTCAGTTGTTCCTTATTTTCAGCTTATAAATTAATTGGTTATTTTGATCGTACTTAGTAATAATTCTCCAATTTCATTATGCATTTTAAGATAGTTTAATCCTTTTTCTGTAGTCTTGAATTTGCGAGTTCCATCACGATATTCTATTAGATTGTTTTCTATCAAAACAGAAAGATATTCCTTTAACTGTCCGTAACTTAGAAAAGCTTTGTACATAATTTTTGTCTTGGTTGCTCCTCCATTAGCTGCCTCTAGTATATTACCCACTATTTCCGTTCTACTTCTATATTTCATATTTACTATATAGTGATTTAATTATTTTAGTTTAATATCACAGTCAAAGATAAGATAATTATAGTACAAACATTCATTCAGACCAATTTGCAAATAAAGAAAAATTTAAAATCTTAATTTGCCAATTCAAGTAAGAGATTCAATACTAAAAAAAATTGTACTTCCAATCTAATTTAAATAAGATAATAATCATAATATCTATTCTAATCTCTATTTGTTCCAAAATAACAAAAGAGAATAAGTTGTAGAAAATTATAATAAATAATATGGAAAATTCTTTTTGGAATTAGTTCCATACTAACTGAGAATTACACTAAAAGGCGAGTAATACCCATTCTCAAGATTAGAATAGTATACTGTTTACCAAAAATACTAGTTTATGGGAAATAAATTTTCTCTATTTTATTAAGCTTATTCGTACATATTCAAACGTCAGGAGTAATACCGATAGCGGTTATAAAATAATAGTCCAACACAGAGTCAAGAGGATAATACTTAGGTTTCTTTTATGATAGTAATACTTATCTTAACAATTTATTTGTAATAAATTCATGCAATTGTGAATCAGACATATTCTTTTTTGCTTGTGCAAAAGTTTTAGCATCTCCTCCTACTAGATATCTAAATATACATTCTGAAGATTTTGAAGCATTATTAATTGCTTCAAGTATTACAGTAGCGACTTCTTTTGGTAGAAGAGCATTCTTCATAGCAGGATAGTAATGAGATAAAAATATGTCTATAGTATTGGAATAATGTGAAGAATTCTTTTTCTTAATATCATTATTAGAATAATTAACTTTTTGTTCTTCTTCCTCTTCTTCTTTCAATAGAGGTTGTTGTAATTTATTGTCAACAGGTTTTGGAAATTTAATATTTGGGACGAAATTAGTATTGATAACACCTGGTTCAATAATGACTACTTTAATTCCATATGGTCGAAGTTCATAGGATATAGATTCAGTTAATCCTTCTAATGCAAATTTTGTACTAACATATATACATTCTGCAGGTATTCCTACTACCCCTGCAATAGAGCTTATGTTGATAATTATTCCATTCTTCTGCTCCCTCATAGTAGGTAAAACTTCTTTAATAGTTCTAATTGCTCCAAAGAGATTTGTCTCAAATTGTTTTTTTATTTCTTCTATTGATATGTCTTCTAAAGGACCAAATAAACCATAACCTGCATTATTTACCAAAATGTCAATTTTCTTTTTTTCATCAATTATTTTGTGTATTGCATTTCTTACTGAATCATCATTATCCACATCCATTGATAAAACTTCTAAAGGAAGATTCTCTTTATTTGCAATTTTTTCAATTTTATGGGTCTTAAGTCTGTCCCGCATTGTAGCATATGTATAAAAACCATTTCTTGCTAATAACAAAGAGGTTTCAAATCCTATTCCAGTTGAACTGCCAGTAACTACTGCAATACTCTGCTTTTCCATTCTAATCTTAGGCAATTACAAAATAGACAAAAATATAATTCTATAGTTGACGATAACAATAGATTTATGGTAATTATTCTTCTTTTTTAAAATATTCTAATTTATTATTAGTAGTAGTAATTATATACAGAGAGTATAATTTATTTTTATTTCATTTACAAATTTTAAGAATATAAAGATGATTTAGATTTTTTAAACTAATGAATAAATTTATTATCAGTTAGTAAAAAAATATATACATTATTCTGTCACGTTTCTGCTCAACTTTTTTGTCTGCTTTAGTAATAAAGAGATAATATTAAAGATTTATTTGATATAAATAGCACCTATCTATGTTTGATTTTTAGATATTCATTATAGAAGTTAATTTTTTAATTAGATCTTCCATTTCGACGGGCTTTTGAATAAAGTAGTCTTCATTGATTGTTTTACCCAATGCCAATCGTATTTTTCTAAATTCTTCATTAAATCTTGTAATTGCAGTTAAAAAACATATTTTTACTTTAGGATCTTTTTCTCTTATTTTTAGATATAATTCGAATCCATCCATGGTTGGCATTTTTATATCAAGAATTACTAGATCATAAAAATTGCTCTTGTACGAGTTTAATGCTAAAATAGGATCATTGAAACTATCCACCTTATATCCATTGTCTTCTACAATTTTCTTTATAGTATAAGTGACATCTGGTTCATCATCTACTAATAAAATCTTTTTAGTCATTGTTATAACATCAAGTCCATTAATTGCCTTTCTTATATTTTAACTCTATGAGCTTAATAGTATTAAAATATTGGAGAGTTAAGTCCTAAATTTTTACCACCCTATTTTTTTTGATTCTGCATGCATATTACAAATACTATTAGTATAGGATTCACCGACAAATGTAGTTAGCTGGTTGGTAGTGGAATCCTGCACATAGTAGGATTCTCTTACCTTGTATTTAGCTTTTTAGTAACTTAATTTTTTGAAATGGATAGAATAGTATAACATTATTCTAAGATTGAATTGACCTTTCATAGCTTAATAAAATAAAATAAAATAAATAAAAGAGAGGTATTTATTTCTTCAAAAATATACGACCAACAATTGTTCCTACCAAAGTAAAAGACCCAATAATTGCAGCAACAAATACAGTATCTGCTACTGATGCTAATTGTTCACCTACGACTCCCATAAATATTGAATATACAATAATTATAAATCCAATCAATGCGAATAGCCCTAAAACTATGGATTTAATTTCATCATTTTGAGCATCTCTTTTATAATCATTAGACTTGTTAGACATGTTTTCAGCCATTGTCAATACATCACATATAATAATATAAAAACAAT
>DATDKD010000240.1:0-20119 GCA_036520175.1 Nitrososphaeraceae archaeon | reverse complement strand
AGTAGAAGAAGATAACTCACCACCAGTAGAAGAAGATAACTCACCACCAGTAGAAGAAGATAACTCACCACCAGTAGAAGAAGATAACTCACCACCAGTAGAAGAAGATAACTCACCACCAGTAGAAGAAGATAACCCCGGCCCTTCAAAGGATAAAAATAATATCAAGGATAAAATTAATAGTGAATTCAAAAAAATAACTAAAATTATCAGTAAGACTAAGACCAAAGTAATTGTCAAAGATGATAGTGATGCTGAAAAAGAAATTATAATTGTTAGCGATCCAACTTGTCCCACCCAATCAGAAACTGTTGAATTAAACGGAATGATTGATCCAAAAGGGATAAGGCTATTAGCTAACTTTTATCCCTGTCTAATACAAAACGGTGGAATAACTATGAATATACCGGAATCTCCACATCTAAAGCTGGCTGTAATATATATTGATAATAATATTGACAATCATGCTGGAACATTGATCAGCCCATCAAAAATTCAAAGTATTGATAAAAATCAAGGTTTATTTTCAATAGAATTAGATAAAAAAATGAAAGGAAATGACCCAATCACAGGCGAATTAACTACTTTAGAGAAAATCAATGGACTTGCATTGTACAATAGTGGCAATGAGCCCATTGAATTTAAGGAAGGCAGTAGTGTTGCATTAACAGCAACATTCACCAAATAATTGGACCCTTAAAATAGCATAACAGTTTTCTGTAAAGCACTCTTTGTAATAATTGGCTGTTATTGTGGTTATTCTAAAATCATATAGGAGATATATTGGTCTTACCTGGATTAAAGGAGGCTCAGCAGGAAATTATATGTTTATGAGATCTTTTCAACCTAAATGAATTTATTAACAAAATTTGTAATTATTTTAGAACAAAACTTATGAAAATATATTATGATCTAGAGGCGACATCTGAAGTAGAAATAGACGAAAATAACAATTCCAGTATAGAAACACACGCTGGATATACAAGTTTTATCTTATACCATAGACTTGGTTATTGTTGTGGTGAGTTAGAAGATACCTTTTTAATTGATTTAGAAGATCCTGAATATTTTGATTATGATGATGTCGAAGTTATGAAAGAACCGAATGTGGTTTTTATCATTGTTAATAGTATAGGACATACAAAATTAGGTGATGATAAGAAAGGTTTCAAGTTTTGTCCTTTTTGTGGTGAAAAATTTAATTTACAAAGGATTCATGGAGATGAAATTAAAAACTAAATGTACTCCTAAACTCCTCATTCTATCTTTTAACATATTTTATCCTAGAGACGTTATCTTTAGTAAGTTTTTTTATTATTCAATATCAAGATATTCTTAGTCTCTATTTTTATAAACACATTAATATTCTCAATATAAACTCCTAACCAACATTTAACTACTCTCATTAGAATTTACTTTTCTTTTTAATAGTTGGTTATCGATAGCAATATTATGATTCTAGTGATACCATGAGTTATAATCAATGCTGTATTGAGATTAGGAAAAAATTGTTCAAGTTGTAGAAATCCATTTCTGATATTGTTTTACAGTTATCAAATATAAACATTATAATTCTTATATATTGTTTCTTTAAATTCAAAGTTGATTAAAAATAAAAAAATAGGAAGAAAATTATAACCTTAAATAATTGAAGTATTTCATTTTTCTCAAGGAATACTTAATTCGTTCATGATATTGATAAAAAGATATCGATCTATGAAATGAATAAATTGATGATATTTAATTAGTTTAGCAAAAGCGGTAACTTATTAAACATTATATTTATTTTTATATAATAGTAAAACACGAACCACATATAATATTTATTAGTCGCGTATTAACATCAATTGAACACAATTGTCATAAGAGTATCGTATCCTTTTTGATGACTATTATATTTTTTAAATATTGAATATGAAAACTTTTGGTTACTAATTTACTACATAATTCTATTTTTAACAATAATAATAAATGACATTTTCCAAAATTGGAGATAATGAAAATATGTTATTATTTTAAATATGTTGATGAAAAGGTTCATCCTGATGTTATCTAACAATTTATGGGAACAGCACTTCTAATTTTTTCATAGGATGTAATCATACTTTGGTAATAGCAACTAGGTATTAGATCATGACTTCCATATGGACATGGGAGTATTAGTATATAAAAATAAAGAAACTAAAGTAAATCAAAATAACAAGAAAGATTTATGGATTAATTTTATCAGTAGATGAACTGATGAGAAAATATTAAACCTTTCTATATAATAGACAAAAGATAAATTTTAGCATTAGTGTTTTGATGTTACACCTTAATATACGAAATCATCAGGTGAAAAGAAATGGCTTATAAAAATGAATTACGAATAAGACTCTAACATAATAATTAAGTTAGACCAATTAAAATTAAAATTCATTTTATCTAATTAATTTAGCAAAAGAAACTTATTAATAAGTAATAAATGAATGATATTCAATGCAAAGATTTAAAAAAAGTACAACTACGTTTACTTTTTTAATTGTACTTGGAACATTGATTAGCATAACTCCTAATTTTCTACAAACTTCTCTAGCGCAACAAGTTTCTACCGATTTAACTGGCCCTGCAGGAGGAAATCTATATGGCGGAGACCAGAAAGGGAGCCTTGAGTTATCTGTCCAAAATGGAACTGTTATAGCGACTGCTGAAATGGACGTACCTCCAGCAGATAAACAGGTTTACGAAGGATGGTTAGAAGATAAAGGTGATGCATCAGGGTATAGATTAAGTTTAGGTAAATTTAATCAGGATGATACCCTCAGTGTAAACCAAACAATGGTAAACCCCTATACCTATACTGTATTTTTTGTTACTGCCGAACCAGTTGATGATCCTGATCCTAATCCGGCGGGTGTCGTAGCTGGAGCACAACTAAATAGCCCATTCGGGCAATAATTTTTTTAAAAATTAATATCATAAATTTTTTTTGTTTCTGTTATACTATCCATAATGGTAATATTATTTTTGGCATATAGACATGTTGGATTGTGAGTTGAAGGAAAATGTTATAGGGAAATTCTTTGAAATAATTTCACTCTTCTTTATTGAAGACCTTTTTTAATCTCACCGCTAATATTAGATAAAACATTAGCCCCTCCTATTGCTATTTTTTTAGCGGCTTCCCCCACTTGGTTTAGAAGTTCATTAGAATCCATTCCTTCCAATTGAGTAGGTCCTTTGTTTACATCAATCAAATTGACGTTACTATTTTCATCAGCTGAATTTTCTATTGTGTTTGCAGTATTATTCAAGCGACTCTGACCATAAATTGGAAGTAAACATATTGTCAATACAATAAATATAGCGAGCATTGCTAAATTTTTTCGAATATCCATATAAAGAATAATAATAATATTTAATTTTTATAAGTATCTATAGAAATCACAGTAAAATATAGGAGAATCTAATTATAGAAAATTAATCAAAGAGCAGATCCTCGATAAGAGGGGATTAGGTTAATTAAAAATAAAATTGATATAAGAAGGTACTAATTTGGCTTGAATAAAGATGTAGATATAATAAAGTTTCTTCAAAATGTTCTTATAGTTAATTTATCCTTTTTCTATAACTTTTTTACCTTCTATTGTGCCAATATATTAAAATAAACAAATCGGTAAAATAAAGAATATGAAATACCGAAGTAGAACCGAAATAGTATCAATGATACTAGAAGCAGCTAATGGAGGAGCAACAAAGACAAAAATTATGTACAAAGCTTTTTTAAGTTATGCACAATTGAGAGAATATCTTTCTGTTTTGATTGAGAACAATCTATTAGAATATCTTGAAGGAAATCAAAAATATAAAACGACAGAAAAAGGATTGAACTTACTGAAAATGCACAATGAAATGGGAGAATTGTTACAAACTAAAGTAAAATATAATTAATTTCATTCCTTCTCATAATACTTCTTTCATTATTCTTTCGTTTTTAGAATTATTAAGGAGCAATTTTTTAAATCAAGTAATGTAGAATAGTTTTTGAATGTAGCAAATAAAATTTCTTTATCTTCCTTAAAATTGAGATATTATAAAAATTAGTTAAATTATAAGTAACTCAGATATGTAATTTTATTATTTTTTATATTTTATAACTATCTCTTATTAATTAGATACATAAAATGAAGCCCAAGTTTGATAATTTTACAATATTTTTGTTTAGTTAAATGTTAATATTGGTATTTTATGTACCATTAGTTATTGTTTAGCTAATAACCCACAAATTGCGATAAATATAGATACTGAATTAGAAGAGAAAAGAACAAGATGAAAAGACAAGACAAAGAGAATAATGATGACAATAAAAAAACACAATTACATAGAAAATAAAAGCAAGAATGAATTTTAGATCCTAATGAGAATAATTCCACCAATATCTTTTTATATATTATGAAGTAGTAATCCCCCATCTGCTTATAAAACGATACCAAATGGAGAAACATATAGGTTTAATATGACAGAGCCTAATGATATAAAACAAGTAGAGAAAGGAAAAAAAGGATGCTTTTATAAAAGAAAATAAAGAGAGAAGATAGAGAATAGATGGAAGTAGATTCGATTAGATATATTTACAAAAGAAACTGGTAGTCTACTAGTTAAGCAGATTTTAAGATAAGACGTGTCTAAAAGTCTAATACAAAGTTGTAATTTTCGAGTTAGGAAAACAGGTCATTGGGATAAACCGACTGGGTTAATGAACGTAGAATTCACTTTAATTTTTAAATTTCTTGATTCTTTTTAGCTTATTATTAGCATACGTTTTGATAACCAAACGGTTATACTTCTTTATGATATAGTAAATTTTGAATGAAGAGAATTTGTATATTAGGTTCTGGATATGCAGGACTATTTTGTGCGGCTAATTTATTAGCAGATTATGATAATAGGAACAAATATGAAATAATTATTTTTGACCAAAATTCCTATCATCAACTTTTACAGCAAATACATTTAGTTTCGGCTAATATAAAAAAACCAACTGATATTTCATTTTCTATCTATGATTTAATGAAGGATGATATAAAATTTTATAAAGAATTAGTAGTAGGTGTTAATTTAGATAAACAGAATATTTTTACAGCAAATAATAAAGAATATGATTTTGACTATGTTATAATTGCATTGGGTTCTTCCAATGCTTTCTTTGGTCTAAAAGGAGCGAAAGAATATTCTCAATCTTTTCGATCGTTAGATGATGCAATAAAGTTACAAAAGAAAATACAAAATTTGAAAGATTACAATATTATAATATGTGGAGGCGGAGCAACAGGAATTAGTTTAGCCGGCGCTATTAGTGAAACATCAAAAGATAACTTAAATATAACTATAGTTGAAGCTCAGCCTGATATTCTTCCTGGATGGAATCCAAAACTAGTCGAGGCCATAAAAAAGTTTCTTATAAAGAATAAGATAAATCTAATCACAAATAACCCAATCAAAGAAGTTTATCCATCGTCTGTTTTATTAGGTGATGGAACAATTATAGAAAATTCTTTGTCAATTTGGACTGCCGGAGTGAAAGGTAGTGATATACAAATTATACCCGAGGTTAAGAAAACAAGATCAAATAGAATTATTGTAAATAAATTATCCCAAATTGGGGGATATACTAATGCATTTGCAGTAGGCGATATCTCTGCCTTTCCTCTTGATAATGGTCAGATATCACCACAATTAGCTCAATTTGCTGTAAGACAAGCTATGAACATTGCAAAGAACATATTAAGAAAAGAGAAAGGAGAAAAAATGGTTGAATTTCATTATGAGCAACATGGAAGTATTCTTTCACTGGGAAACAGATGTATAGGAATGATAAATGGAATTATTATAAGTGGCTCTCTATGTCAGTATGTCGAAGATTTCCTTATAGATAATTATATTAAAACAATTAAAAACAGAGGGAGAGGGATATCGTCCTTAGCCTACGAGCAAGATAAATTATCACAAATTTCTTCATCTCTTAATTTTATGATTACTACGGCAGCCAAAATAATGTCATCTAATTAATTTACATATTTTTTGCTTTTATTATGAATTAATATTGAATTTTTATATGCTGTTTATGGTAATAGAGTGATTCGTACTTGTAGATAGTAAAATTATTTAAATAGGGCTATATTATACATAATACCTAAATTTATTCCTAATACTTATTATTCTCTTTGCAAGATATTACATCAGTCGGTAGTCATGAAGATTATACAAGATGAACGCATTATGGGAGACTTATACTTGTCTATTACAATGTCTAAAAAAGATTAAATTAGAGAAACGTCAATATATAATTAACTTATATATTCTAGGAGAATAATATAAAATAATGTTACATCCTAAATTAGAAAAGAAAGAAACAGAATTTGATGAAATAGAAAATAAACAAGAACTTAACTCAAAAATTAATTATAACCATTATACTTTACAATACCTCTATAATACAAATAATACTTTTTTCAAACTTTTTATGCATATAAAAGTTTATGATAAAACTACTAATGAAAATATAGAAAAACAAGGTATATTGTTAAGGAGTTGGAATCCAATTACTAAAAATGGTGAGCGGTATGTTTTCAATAAGGAAGATGGAGAAGGAGATCTCAATACCAAATCTATTTACTTACCTGACGCTAAAACTATTATCGTTATTTCAAACACAGACGAAAATGAAGAAATTCTTAAATTGGCAAATGAGATTATTGATATATGTCCACATAAAGATATAGAAATAAAATACATTGATTAATATACTTTTTTCTATTTAAACATGCTACTTTAAACATAAATAATGCGCAGATATATTTTAACTTGTACCTTTAGGCTACTCTACCAATAAATTTATCAATTATCGTCCTATAATTTATTGTAAAGGGTTATTTGAATGTCCTATTACCTTATTCTCTTTCATAATTATACAACATTTACATTTTTCTTTGATACAAACTAAAGGTTTATCGTGACTACAAATTTGACAAATACAGTCTGTACCATATTTATGAGAAATCTCTAACTTTTTCTTTGTATACAATATATACCATGATAAAATAAGAATCACACCTAAAATAATGAATACAATCGATAACAATACATTTGCTCTAAATGCCAATAATATTGTTCCAAAAGCAATTACAGCAATACCAGTTATCAAAGGCCATGAAGGAATTTCATTTTCTGCTGGTTGCATTTTTAAATTGTATTCCTAATTTTTAACAATCAAATCAGATTCCGATTCTATTGTAATATTATTCTTTTTCTTTTTCTTTTTAATTTTATCTCTCACTTCATTAAGAATTTCCTTTAATTGCTCTTCGGATAATTTACTAATTCGAGCGTCGCACTCTATTCCTTTCGATTCAAGAACTTCTTCTGTTATTTGGATGATTTCATCTTTACTTTTCTTTTCGGATTCTGTAAGCCAGTTGTTACTGAGGAATCTAAAAAACGCAAAATCGCTCATAAGATAATATACATTCCCTTCTAGTTAACTTTAACTTTATTATTTGACTTTTTATACGACGATACATAAACACGAGGATAAAAATACTTATTGTAGATATTAAAAATTATAAAATTATTATTACTTTTATTAATAATTTAGCAGAGGCCTTCTTGAGTAAAAACTAATAGTTCTTTACTCTACTCTAATGGTTCCCACGTTAATGATAAAGCATGATAACCATCAGAAATCACCCAAATATGGATTTTAAAATTTCTCCTTTAATGAAATAGTTTAGTTAATATATTGACCTTAACAAATAACAGTAAAAAAAATATATGCGATTATTCAAAAATTTGATCCAGAAGGTTGTAATAGATCAATCATACCTTCTTCATAATAAGTAGATTCTATATCAATAATCTCGTGGCAAACAGTTTAGCATTTCCCGATTTAGAAATTGATAAAAATAAAAAAATGTTAAGTCCAGAAGCTAAATATCAAGAACTTAAACAACAGTGGTATTTTCATCCAAGTTCTTGGTATAAGAGAAAAAAAGGTGAAGGTAGTTATGATGGAAAAGGATGCAATCAGTTTACAGGATGCATTCCTGAGTGTAAATTTTATTTAGAAAAAGGAAAACTTGCCGAAAATGAAGGATTTGATTAGTCTTATTATCTTATTTTCTAGTTATTTTTTTGCAATTGAAATATAATATCCTTGGATAAATTTTTCTAATTTTTTCTCCAGTAACTGGATGAACTATAAAGTATACTATATACCTCTGGACTTTAAAGCACTTTTGACAGCCTCCTCGCTTCTTTTTTTAAATAAAATGAAATACAAAAAGCTTAGTATTGTGATTGATATTCATTGTTAATTAAAGGTAAAATTTGAGTTTATCATTTTATTTCCTATTGTAACTAAGGAGGATATACGCCTAGGTATTTCACCATTATTTTAAATATAATAACAAAAGAAATTAAAGGTATACATCTAGTCTTATCATTATATGATCAGAAATAAAGTGGTAATTGTAACAGGAGCAAGTAGCGGGATTGGTTATGCAACTGCTTTAGAATTATCAAAAGCAGGTGCAAAGGTGGCCGCTGGAGCTCGAAGAGTAGAAAAACTAGAAACTTTGAAAAATGAAGTTCAAAAACATGGTGGTGAAATAATAGTTAAAAACCTTGATGTTACAAAAAAAGAGGATTGTGATTCATTTATTAACTTAGTAACTAAAACATGGAATCATATTGATATTCTAATTAATAATGCTGGTATTATGCCACTAAGTTTTTTTAAAAATCTTAAAATAAGTGAATGGGAACAAATGATTGATGTAAATCTAAAAGGAGTATTGTATTGTACTGCAGCTGTTATTCCATTTATGATTACAAAAAAATCTGGTCATATTGTTAATATTTCCTCAGTAGCAGGAAGAATTGTTTTTCCAGCTGGAAGTGTATATTGTGCTACTAAACATGCTGTGACAGCATTTAGTGAAGGCTTAAGACAAGAATTAAGTCAACGTTATAATATCAAAGTAACATGCATTGAACCTGGCGTTGTCTCGACAGAATTACCAAATACAATTACCGATAAATCTTTGGATTCGTTCGTTGAATCTGTAAAAGAAATGGAATCATTAAATGCAGAAGACATTGCTAATGCAATTATATATTCTCTTGATTCCCCACAGTATCTCAATATTAATGAAATATTATTAAGGCCTTTGTCTCAGGAAAAATAATCATTTTTTTAAGTTTTATTTTTTAATATTTTTCCTCAAAATAATACAAAAAGAGAAGTTATATAGAAGTAATATTCGATGTTAAACCTAAAAAACACATTTATAATTATCGTTATTAGTGACCAGAATTAACCTTATATTTGGAGTAATAACACGTTCTTTTGGTTTCTTTATCTTTTTATAAGAAAATTGAATTATTGTACTAAATAAATTCTTCTTAGTCAATATATAATAGGATATACAATAAAAATATCAGATAATTTTGGCTATTCTATAATAAAAAATATATCATAATCAAATATTCTATATTTACAATGATTTAATGGCAATATACCTAGAATAATAATTTATATTTATTTAAAAACTCTATTTAATATTATAATAATTTATCTAAACTGATAAGACGAATTAATATAATAGTTCGGTAAATGAAAAGGTTTATTCGATAAAATCAAATATCGGAATAAGTATTAATCTGTATAGCTCGAGAAGCCCGGTCGAATCAGTTTTATTAACTGATGCCGAGTCTAGCGGCTAAACTCCTTGGTAGGGCTAGGGATTTCAGGCTCTGGATCTCTGAAAAGAAACCTGGAGACAGCAGTTCGAATCTGCTCCGGGCTATAAATTTATTTTTTTAGGTCCAGCTTCAATAATTTTCTTAGATACAGCGCCAAATTTTTCAAAATTTTGGATAAATAAGTTGGCTAGCTTTGTTGCTGCCTGAAAATACTCTTCTTGATTATCCCACGTCATTACTGGGTCTAATAACTCATTTGGTACTCCAGGACATATTAAGGGTATCTCTAAATTAAATATATGATGAGTTTTAAAGGAACTTTTCATCAGAGATCCATTGATAACTGCAGTAACCATAGATCTCGTATATTTCAAATCAATTCTTTTGCCTATTCCATAAGGTCCACCATACCAGCCGGTATTTATAAGATATACCTTTGTATTATGAGTAGTTATTTTGTTTCCTAACATTTCTGCATATTTTGTAGCATGAAGAGGCATAAATGGAGCACCAAAACATTGCGAAAAAGTTTCTTTGGGTTGGGTAATTCCTCTTTCAGTCCCAGCTAATTTGCTAGTATAGCCTGACATAAAATGATACATAGCACCTTCTTTACTAAGTTTAGCAATCGGTGGCATAACTCCAAAGGCATCAGCAGTTAAGAATACTATAACTTTGGGATGACCTGCTACACTTGGAAGAACCGCACCTGGAATAAATTCCAAAGGATATACCACTCGAGTATTCTCAGTAAGTGAACCATTAGAAAAGTCAGGACCCCTCGTATCTTTTGAAATAACTACATTTTCCATTACCGATCCAAACTTGATCGCATTCCAAATTTGTGGTTCTGTTTCCCGCTTCAAGTTAATACATTTAGCATAACACCCTCCCTCAAAATTAAAAATACCTTTAGAAGACCATCCATGTTCATCATCTCCTATTAAAAACCTATTAGAGTCCGCTGAAAGAGTGGTTTTTCCAGTGCCTGATAATCCAAAAAATAAAGCAGAATCGTTATTCTTTCCAACATTTGCAGAACAGTGCATAGGGAATATATTTTGTTCTGGCAAATAATAATTCATTAAAGAAAAAATTGATTTTTTAATTTCTCCTGCATATGACGTAGAACCGATTAAGATTATTCTTCTCTTTAAATTGATAACTATAAAAGTTTCAGAATTAGTTCCCTCTTTTTGTGGTATTGATTTAAAGTCGTTTAATGCAATTAAAAGAACTTTTGGTTTATATTTTTCGATATCTACTTTTGTTGGTTTTATAAATATTTGATTGGCAAAAATAGACTGCCATGCCCTATCTGTTATTATACTTATAGGAAGCCTAACTTCTTCGTCAGATCCTACAAAACCATTGAATAAAAAAAGTTCTTTATTTTTTACAAATTTTTTCATTCTCTCAAAAATACTTTTGAAATTCTCTTCAGAGATAGGATGGTTTACTTTTCCCCAGTTAATGGTTTTTGTTGTCATATTGTCTTTTACTATATATCTATCATCAGGAGATCTTCCAGTAAATTTACCGGTTTCAACTGATAACGAACCAGTATTAGACAAAATTGCTTCTTTTCTTTGAATTGAAGATTCGACAAGCTCAGGAACGGATAAGTGGGAATATAATTTTTTTGGATATAATCCAAAGTTTTTAATCATTGTTAAGCTTTTCAATTTTCCTTTCTCTGAATCCTTGGCCATTAGGCTACCTTTACGGATTATTATTAGCAGTATTTAATTGATTTCTTTTAACAAAGAACAGTTTTTTAGATAACCTTGAGACATTATATTCGGAAATCTATCTTGATTCTTCATTCTGAAGATATAGGATTCAATAAACCGTACTCAACAACTCTATTTTTTTAGCATTTCTGTGAGATCAATATTAAAAAACGTTCTTAATATACCAATATAACTTTCTATAGGAGGAGGTATCTCCTTTTCACAAGCAACTCCATTATTCCACGCATTTATCCAGATTACCATACTCAAAAGAATATTGATAAATCTCGCATATTGGGTTGGGGTTTGAAGTTTATGTATGTATTTTTCAGAGATGAGCCACGATGCGGTAAAATCTATACATGAATTGCCATAAATAGCTTTTATTTGTTGTTTTAATTCTGAGGCATAGTTGAATGGTTTTTTACACATTATGAAAGGATAATCAACTCGGGAAGGAAGAATAAGACCAGGAGGAGATAAGATGGTGACTATTCTTGAACCTATTTTCATCTCTTTTTCAATTTTTTGTTTTAGTCTATCTATTAGCGGTATATCATTAAACCAGAAAAACACAATACTAGCTTCAGAAAGGTTCAATACTTCTATGGATTTTTTTAGAATTTCAATTCCTTGACTATTTTTGATTTGATTTTTCGCATTGATAACAAATTTCTCGTTATCATCAATACCTATCACCTTTCTAACATGGAATTCCTCTTTTGCAATTTCTAATGACTTAATATTATTTCCAAATCCAATATAATAAAATACATCCTGGGGAGATAATTCAGAAAATTTAAAAAGATTTCTAAAAACATTATCATCTATTGTTATATCATGACCAGAAATTACTTCTGAAGGTAAATGAGAAATGAATTCATCTATTTTCAAGTTTTATATTTTTTCTTTTAACAATATATATTGTTTTTTTTAAGACAATACTGAAGTTGAGAAAAGCTATTTAATACAAATTTTCTTTCTCAATAAATTATTAACTACTTTTGCAATCTAAAAAATAAATAAATAAATAAGAATAACTTTATAAAGTGAAATTGCCATAAGAGAAATATGTTTGATCTTAAAGATTATTTCTCTAGGAATATCGATCAAATACGAAAGATCATCTATAAGTCTGATGAATCATACGAAAGAATAGTTTGTCAAATTTGTAATAGAATTTGCTATAACAAAAAAGATCTAAAAATTCATTTAAAGAAAGAACATCCTGATCTTCCTTCAGCCCAAACTAGAACTTAAATCTTTCTTAAAAAGTTGCTATTTAATACTTAATGAGGATAACATAAAAAACTTTTTATCATATATTACATACTTTAAAATATGATTATGATTTTATTTGAATATGACAGAAAATAAATATGATGTAGGATTTAATAAATTTAAGAACATTTACGGTGAATTGGGTATTAGAGTACTCCAAAATGTGAAGCAAATTTCTCCTGATATGGTGAAATATATAGTTGAATTTGCATTTGGAGAAATTTATAGCCGAGAGGGACTAGATATTAGATCAAGAGAAATAGTCTCGATCTCCTCGTTATTAACCTTAGGAAATGCAGTACCTCAATTAAAGTCACATATTCATGGGGCTTTAAATATAGGATGTAGCCGAGGTGAAATTTTAGAAATCGTTATACAAATTTTATTATATAGTGGTTTTCCTACCGCCCTAAATGGATTACAAACTGTAAAAGAAGTATTTGAAGAAAGAGATAAAAATGGAATAAATAATTAAAATACGAATCTCTGAATATATTTTTTCTTGTATTGGTATTTCATAAAGTTATAGATCAATAAATTTGTCAATCATCAGATTTTTGAAAGATTTGACTTGATCAATTTAATGAATATGGATCACCATATTATATTGTGTATAATATTCTTCTTAAGAATGAATACCACAGTAATTACAATTTATTATCTGGTATTATCTCGATACTTCAAACCTTTTGGATTAATTTATTCAGTGATTGTTTTACTATCTATGGCTCTATAATGTAACCTAAGATCTCACTTCGGTTCCACTCCCACCAATGGACTGAGTAAAAATCTAGGAATTCAATGAATATAATATCAAACTTATTCTAATCGTAGAATGTTTTCCTAAACTTTACTCTTCAATTTACTCTTAGCAAGATTTAGAGGAACGTTCTTATTTACTTTAGTTAATCAATACAAAAGCCTAAATATTTTTACAAACTATTACCATTTAATAAGTTATTACAACTGTTTAATTTAATGAGAATGGCCTTTGGATGCTTTACTTCTTATACCTTATTATAATAAAAATTAATTATAATATATAATAAAAAGTTGGCATATTCAAGTTTATATACAATTAACTTCATTTGCTAAAATTATAGTTTAAACCTTTGAAAATTTTAAATTTCACAAGTAAAAGAAAAAGAATAGTACTTAGATAAGAGTATTCTATTTCTATATTTCGTGTGGTATTAGTAAATATAGATTTATGTTACCAAAGTGAAAAAATTAAATTAGAAATATTAATAAATTTCGAGATCAGTTATACTATGATGAGTACGAAAATTCAACTTTGTTTAATTATATATACTGTAACGGGATCCCTGATATTTATGAATACGGGACTCCTACCGGAAGGACTAGCACAAAATTCAACAGATTCTAATCTATCGAGCAGTAACGATAGAGGGTTACAACATGTCAATAATCTAACTACAGACAAAGATTACGGTTTGGCTACTGTGCCCTTGGTGATTAACATTACCAAAAACTCAAATGCTACAGACACTGTCATTGATTTCATTATCAACCAGGTAAATAGCAGTGTTATAGATATTTCTATATTAGAAGATCTTGCTAAAGATCGAATCCCTTTATTAATAGATACATTAAAGAATACAAATGCTTCTAGTATTGCTGCTGAATATGTGATTAATAGTACAAAGGAAGGAATATTGGCAAATAGGACAGTTAATTAATTCATTTTTTCTATTTGCCTTATCAATTTGGTTTAGTTAATTCTTTTTCTGGATAGGGTACAAGAAATACGTCAAGGTCGTGTGCTATCTGTATATTAGCAAAATTTATTTTTGCTTCTATTTCTATTAACTCGAGATTAGTATATCTAGAACTAAAATGAGTTAGTATTAATTTTTTTACATTTGCAATTTTTGCTAATGAAGAAGCCTCTGAGGCGGTAGAATGAAATCGTTCAATGGCCTTTTTTCTTTCTTGTGTTGTAAAAGTAGATTCAAAAACTAATATATCACAACCTTTAAAAAATAGTTCTAATTTCTTTGATGGTCGAGTATCTCCAGAGATCCCGATTTTACGACCTGGGCGAGAGGGTCCTGTGAACTCTTTTGCAAAAAATTTTGTACCTTTATATTCTATATCAAATCCTTGTTGTAATAAGCTATACAATTTCCCTTCGGGGATACCGAGTTGTTGTGCATGCTCAATGTTAAATATTCCAGGTCTTTTGTGTTCTTCTAAGATGAATGAAAAAGCAAGTATAGAATGATCTGCAAGGCACGCTTTGATAAAATACTCCTTTTCTTCAACCAAGATCCCTTCATTTTGTATTGCATGAATAGTAATCTGATAGTTAACATTAAAGTTGAGTATCTTCTGATTCATCAAAATAAATTCTTGTAATCTAGACTCACCAAATATCTCAATAGGCTTTGTTCTGCCCATTAACGACAGGGTTTGTAATAGACCTAAAAGCCCTAAACAATGATCTCCATGGATGTGTGTTACGAATATTTTCATTTTTTTATTTATTCCTAATTTTGATCTGATAAACTTAATCTGCATTCCTTCTCCTGCATCAAATATTATTATTTCATCTCCTCTTGCAATAGCAATAGAAGATAATCCTCTCTCGTTAGTTGGAATAGCTGCAGAAGTACCCAAAAATACTATTTTTAATTCTACCATGTAAATCGTCCTATATTGATAAGAAGTAATGTCCTCAAACGGATTAATTAGCATTAACTAATATGTTTGACAATACTACCGATAGATCTACTTTGGAACAAATACTTGGAACTGAATTTGTTGAAATAATTTGTTTCACCCCTGAATTTATAATTTTTTCAAAGGCATTGTCTACAAGAATTGCGTGAGTACACAATACCGTAATATTTGCTATTTTTTGTTTTTGTAATACTTCACACGCCTTTACTATACTTCCTCCAGTACTAATCATATCATCTACCAAAATTGCATTCATTCCATCAACTTTCATTCCTATATTTTCATCTATGGAAACAAATCCTGTTTTTCTATCTCTCTTTTTTTTGAGGCACAACATAGGTAACTTTAATAATTGAGCAAATTTATTAGCCCTTTTTATTCCTCCTGCATCAGGTGAAATGATAAAAGATTTGTCTATTGTTATATTATTTTTTATATACTCTGCAAGAGCTGGAATAGCAGTAACATTTTTAATATTCACTGAAAAATATGATAAAGAAACATCGTTGTGGATATCTACTGTTATTACTTCATTTACTCCAAAGTTTTCTATTACTTGAGCTAATACTGCAATACTAATAATTTCACCTTCTAAAAATGCCTTATCTTGTCTTGCATATGCCATATAGGGAATTATTACTGTTATTTTTGAAGCATTATCTTTTTTACATTTATGAATAATCATTAGTAACTGAATTATATGTCTGTCTGGAGGTGGATAAAGTGATTGAACAATTATACAATGTTTATTATTAACAGATGGAAAACGAAGCTTGGTTTCTCCATCAGAAAATATCTTTAGCTCTGGTTCAATAATTTTCATATTCAAATTCCTGGAAATACTCCTAGCCAAGTGTACGGAAGCAGGCCCTGCTATTACCACTGAATTTTCAAACAAATGATATTAACAAATCTAATCCAATCATAAAAACCTTTTTTACAAAGGGAATTCTATGAAGAATAAGCATAACATTTTTTATCGTGTCGTGATTAAAATGTCTTATTGAGTGAAAACTCCCTTTATTGTATTCAACAAGATCATGGTAATTGTAATGGTATAATAACTAACCAAGATATAAAATCTGAGGGATCAAAAATATGTAATTGTCCGTGTCACAATAGTATATATCAATTGATTAAAAAGGCGTCTGTGGCTTTAAGCAATAAAGAGAACAGTAATTATTTTGGGTCGCAAATATAGTTAAATGGTTCATTCATTGAAAAAATCGAAAAAATATATTATTCTACGTTAATCCATGCAAACATTATATTTTTATTATAATTGTGATTTTATCCGTATTTGTTTTATCTATTTCATTTTTTAATGCATCTATAAGATGGTCTGGAGAGATTAAACTAGAAAAATCAACTATTTTCATGTCATCTAAAATATGTATTTGCGGGGCCAATTCTTCATTTGATTTATCCATCAATTGATGTATCATTGTATCTATTTCATTTTTAATTTTTTTATTTCCACTAATAATCTTTGCATTCTCAAGCATTAATCTTATTCTTCCGAACTTGTCTAATATGACAATGGGATTTTTTCTTTTTTTTACAAAAAACTGTTTTTTTATTGTTTCACAAGTAAATCCAAAATAATTTTTCATGTTTAAGATGGGTTGAACATGTTTACTATCTAAGATTGAACAAGCTATAGCTGAGGCTTCCTGTTCGTTAATTTCCTTTCGATTGTTCTTACCAATATCTAGTTCAACGTTACCTGTAGCGATTGCTCTTAGTAAGGTACGTTCCTTGACGAATTCCGTTTGGATTGATATAGATTCTGGAACAGCACCTCTATCCAGAGCTCTTTTTTTAACCTCCTCTATAACATTAGAAACATCATTGGGACCAGGCTTATCGATTGTCTTTTCTATTTCTTCATAAATCATTGCGGCTGCTACACCTATAGAAGAAACCACCTCTGCATTTTTAGCTATTTCATGAGTAAATTTACATTTTGTGGCCATATAGGGAACTAAAATCGATGCCCCTCCTCCTCCACCAACAAGTATGATTTTATTCTCATCCAAATGATATTCTTTTATCATGGGTTCCATTATATGTAAAATCTTTTTAATAGAAAAATCTAATATCATGCCTGCAATTGTTTGATAATCTACTCCAATCTTTTCCCCAAGTAAAGAAAGCGATTTAATTGCTGATCTTTGATTTCCAAATGCATAATCATCCTTTTTTATTAAGCCTAAAGCATTGGCTGCACAAGTATTAGTTATTGCAATTTTTTTATTATTTGCTGTTTCTATACAAACATAATCATCAGGATCCGTTTCATTTGGTTTGAATGTTATTATTCTAGCATTTTCTAATTCGTGAGGTTCAACAAAACAGGAATATCTTAGACCTGCTATATGTGCAGAGCGGGGTCCGACATCAATAATTTTCTGATTGGAAATTCTAATTAAAGAGCCACCTGCAACACCGGCCACTCTAACATCAACCGAACGTATGCAGGTAGGATGATCCATTATAGAAACATATCTAATTTCAGGTTTTCCGTTTTTTATAATGGATATATTGGTAGATGTACCCCCTATCTCTATGAAAACCCCGTGTAAAATGTGTGAATATAATAAAGCACCAGCAACACTAGCAGCTGGACCAGATAATATTGTTAAAATAGGTTTATTTTTAAACGTATCAATATCTGTTACACCTCCATCTCCTTTCATTATCATAATAGGACACGATATATTCTCCTTTCTAACTGCTTCTTCCACATATTTTGCAGTACTAATTGCTTTTGGCATTATTCCTGCATTAATAGCAGCAGTTAATGTCCTAATTTCTAATCCATAAATGCCTGTTAATTCATGACCGCCAGTAATAGGTATATCAGAAGAGTTCATTACATATTTTTCATTGCTAGGATCATCCACACCATATGCTTCACTAACCACTAATACATCTGCTCCCTCCTTTTTCAGTGAAGCAATAGTAAAAGTTATTTCATTTATATCAAGATATTTTGAGGTATCCATAAACCTATAACAAGTGTGTAAATACTTATGAAGTGAGAGCTCTACGTTTTTTATGTTTGTTCTTTTAACTACATTAGATTTTTCTAATCCCACACCCATTCCGATAATGCCAACTTTGACGGTGTCCCCTTCAAGTAGGGCATTGACAGCTTGAGTCGTGCTGTGTGAGATTAATTCAATTTCCGATCTTTCTATACTAAAATGTTTGATTAAATCTCTTAATGCAATAATTATTCCATCGGCTACACCTCTTTCAGAATTATGCGTAGTTGGAACAGTCGTTTTGCCAATAAATGTACCTGATGCTATATCTATAGCTATAGCTTTCGTAAAAGTCCCGCCAACATCAATTCCCACTCTAATCTTTCTGTTCATTAACTAATACACGTTAAGGTTCCTAATCTTATCTTATTATTTGGGTTAATTATTATATATACATACATATTCTTTTTGTTATATTTAAAGAGACCAAAAAACCTCTTCTATTTTTTCTTTTCTACCAATTTGTCTTAAAATTTCTTGAAACTTTTTTTTATTATCTGAAACTAATATCCTCATTTTGCCATTTTTAATCTTATTGTTTAAATTATTATCTATTAAAAATTTTTTTAGATCTTTAACTATTGATTCGGCTGGATCCAGAAATTTTACATGTGGATAAATCTGATTTAACTGATCTAATACAAATGGTAAATGTGTACTAGATAATGTTATTACATCAATATTATCAATATTTCCAAGTATTTGAGTTATGAATTGTTCTATTTTTTTCCTATTTCTCAAAAAAGTTCCATCTTCTATTAAGGGGATTAGAGAAGATGCGTTGTATTTAGAGACGAAAATATTCTGTGGGATTTCCAACTTTATCAATTCATCCAATTCTTTACTGTTGATTGAAGATTCTGTTGCCATTATTCCTATGTGTTTTTTTTTGGTTATTTTTATAGCCTTTTTAATAGGTGGTTTTACACCCATCAAGGGAATACTTGTAAGTGATCTTATTTTATCAATAACTTGTATAGACGGTGTATTTGAAGCAATTATTATCAATTTTGGATGAAATCGTTCTAAATATTTAATAGTATTATGGACAATTTTAAAAAGGTCAATTTGTGACTTTTTTCCATAAGGAAAATTTGCTTTATCTGCAAAATAGATTAAATTTTCATTGGGAAGTTCTCTTTTTATTTCCCGAATTACTGATATCGATCCAATACCCGAATCGAATACAACTATGGGATAAGAATTCATTAATATTGATCTATATAAATTATTCAATATAATTCTTCCAAGAAACGTTACATATAGAACAAATTTTTGATCAAGAAAATGTATAGTATCTAAAAGGAGTTTAAAAGGTAAAAAAAATATTATTAAACAATATGATTACCTTCTGTTTTTTTATTTACTCTTTATTTCCTCTTACTATAATTAAGTTTTCATATTTTTTCACTATCTTTCTCTAAATAAGTTATTAAAAGTTATTCATTCTGCCTGAATGATATGCAAAAGTGACATACTCATACAGTTAAATCATCTCTCCTACTAATCTGTTAGCTGTTGTTTTCAATAAAATAACCATCTATATATCATTCTTAATTTATTTGAATTGTCAAAGTTAAATGATGATCTGTAAATAAATAAATGTAAAAT
>DATDKD010000239.1:0-4616 GCA_036520175.1 Nitrososphaeraceae archaeon | reverse complement strand
TTCACGACATTTGTTTGAAACCGGTAAATTATCACATGAATGGGCTGTTAAAATGATGAAAGTTATCACAAAAATAACAGAAAAATATCAAAGGACTAAACCTTTAGCCAATTTTAAATTAGGTTTTTGTTTGCATATAACGAAAGAAACCTCTGTACTTGTAATGGCAGCAAAAGCACTTGGAGCACAAATATCTCTCTGTTCAGCAAATCCTCTATCCATTCAACCCGACGTAATGGAATTTTTGAGATACAATGAGATAGATGTATTTGCAAAAAGAGATGCCTCGAGAATTGAGTTTTTTCAAAATATGAGCAAAGTAGCAAATAGTAATCCCGATATAATTACGGATGATGGAGGGGAATTACATAGTATTGTTCATAACCGACAAATAAAAGGCATACTCGGTGGTACAGAGCAAACTACCTCAGGAATAATTAGAATTTTATCACTAAAATCCAAATGTGGGTTAAATTATCCGATAATTGGTGTTAATAACGATAAATCTAAACATTTTTTTGATAATCGGTATGGCACAGGTCAAAGTACCATTTATGGATTATTGAAAACTTTAGGAATTTTAATAGCAGGGAAACAATTTGTAGTGTGTGGCTATGGTTGGGTAGGTAAAGGCGTATCTTCATGTCTTCGAGGTTTAGGAGCCAGGGTTACTATAACGGAAGTGGATCCCATAAAAGCATTAGAAGCACATATGGATGGATTTGATGTACAAAGACTTAAAGAAACTTTGCCAAAAGGTGATTGTTTCATTACATGTACTGGACAAAGAGATGTAATAACTAAATACGATTTTCAGATTCTAAAAAATGGCGCCTTTCTTGCTAACGCTGGACATTTTGATGTTGAAATCGATGTTGATTATTTATACGCACAAAATAACCCTCCGGTACAAATGAGACCTTACGTAGAATGCTTTAATATTAAAGGAAAAAAAATTAATCTAATTGCGAAAGGAAGGGTAATAAATTTAGTAGGAGGTGAAGGAAACCCCTCCGAAGTAATGGATTTATCTTTTTCAAATCAATTGTTATCGATATTGTATATTACAAAAAACTATAAAAATTTAGAAAAAGATCTTCATGAAGTGCCGAACAAAATAGATGAAAAAGTTGCAAAGGTAGCTCTATCCTCATTTGGAATAAAAATTGATAAACTTACAAAAGAACAAATTGAATATCATACTAAAGGTTAGTGTTAATTATTAAAAATAGTTATTCCTATAATAAAATGCTACTATTGGATTTTCAATCAATTTTCCTAGAACAAAAACAAAAAAATTTATATTGTCTTGGAAATAAGCACAGAAGAAATATTAAAGTACACCTTATCATGCAATAATATAACAAGTATATGAAATAATGGTATGACATTTTTTTTTGACGAAAAAATTTTCATTAATTAACTGTAAAAGTTTGCAACAAAACTGTTACACTAATAATTAGATATAAACAATTTTAGCATTATTCTTTCTTGCTTTTAATCAGCATGTTTATAAAATTGAACAAATGCAATAGAAACCCTATATCATTTTATTACCGGAAAGAAAAATTACTTTCGTATATTGCTCTCCAACACTAATAATAATAATAATATTCGCGACAATAATCAATTATCTTCTTATAGTATTGATAGTGAAGATGTTTTTGAAGCAAATAAACCTATAGTAATTACTACTGCCCTGCCGTATGCTAATGGTGAAATCCATCTTGGACATATATCTTCAACATATCTTCCAGCTGATATCTTTACCAGATTTTTGCGAATATCAAAAAAGAAGGTCTTTCATGTTGGTGCCTCTGATGATTTTGGTACTCCCATTTTAATTAAAGCAGAAAAAGAAAATAAAACCCCCAAGGAATTTGTTGATTACTGGAACAAACGTGATCGAGAAGATTTTAATGCAATTGGGATTTCCTTTGATAAATTTTATAAAACAAGTTCTATCGAAAATCAAAAATTTGTAAAAGATGTTTTCAATAAATTGAGAAATAATGGTCATATATATGAAAAAGAAGTTATTCAATTTTATTGTGATTTTGATAAGAAATTTTTACCTGATAGATATGTTATAGGAATTTGTCCTTATTGTAAGTCAAAAGACCAATATTCAGATCTTTGTGAAAAATGTGGCAGAGTTCCGGAAGAAATATTAGAACCAAAATGTGGGATTTGTGGACAATCACCTGTAAAGAAAACAAGTAACCATTATTTTTTTAAACTATCTAACTTTTCTTTTGAACTAAAAGAATGGCTAACAGATAATAAGAACCTTCAAATAGACATAAAAAACTATGTTTTACACTGGATTGGCGATGGATTAGAGGATTGGGATATTACTAGAGATCTAGATTGGGGGATAAATATTCCATTAGATGATGCTAAGGGAAAAGTATTCTATGGTTGGTTTGATAATCATCTTTGCTATATATCCACCTTCAATGCTCTAATGCAAGAAAGATTAGGGAAAAATGGAAAAGACATTTGGAATACGTCCTCTATTTATCATTTCATTGGAAAAGATATAATATATCATCATTTTCTTTTTCTTCCTGCTATTAGAATGGGAATTAATAGGGAATATAAACTTCCTGATTATATCCCTGTACGAGGACATTTAATGCTTCATAATAAAAAAATATCAAAAAGCCGAAATTGGTATATTGGCCTAAAAGAATTTATATCTTTGTTTAACCCTGACTTCTTGAGATTTTATATTGCTGTAATAAGTCCTTCTACTCAAGATGATGTTAATTTTGATTGGGATATTTTCTATAGTAAAATTAATAATGATCTTATAGATAATATTGGAAATTTTATTAACAGAACCTTATCTTTTACAAAAAAAAATTTTGATGGAATTGTACCAGAGCCGGCTGTTTACAATAAAGAGGACAAAAAAGCAATAGAAGCCATAATGAATATAGCCAAAGATACGGGAGAATTTTTAAAGAAGGCAGAAACTGATAAAGCATTAAGAACTATTTTAAAATTCTCTAATTTTTTTAACCAATATTTCCAAAAGAAAGAGCCATGGTCAAACAAGGATTCATCTGCACCTACTACTCTTTATATTTCCCTTAATGCAGTTAGAGCACTGGCGATACTTTTATCCCCTTTTATCCCGAATTCTGCGGGGATAATTTGGTCACAATTAAATAATAATGAAAAATTGCAGGAAGAATCCTGGGATAGTTTATCTTTATTAAAAATTCCCCCAGGTCATAGAATAGGTAAGATTTCACCAATATTTAAAAAAATTGAAAGAAAAGAGATTGAAAAAGAGAAAATAAAATTAGGATCCATCAATGAATCTTGTGATCAAAAAAAATGATGATTAAATATAAGAGAGGATTAGTTATTGGGAGATTTCAACCTTTTCATAATGGCCATTTAGAACTAATTAAACAGATTATGAATGAATGTGAAGAGTTGATAGTAGTTATAGGAAGCGCACAATTTAATTACTTAGCAAAAGACCCATTTACTGCAGGCGAACGGATAGAAATGATTCATGCTTCACTACCATTTCAAACCTGTGACCTTAGTAGAATTTTTATCATCCCTTTAGCAAATTTTGAGAATAATGCGTGTTGGTTTGAATATTTAAAATCCATGGTTCCAAAATTTGACATTTTATATTCCGGAAATGAATATGTCCGTTATTTATCTACTAAAGAAATAATAGTCAAAAAACCTATCTTTATAAATAAATTTCGATTCAATGGAGAAAATATTCGCAAGTTAATAATAAACCATGAAAAATGGGAAAATTTAGTTCCAAATCCCGTCAAAGCTATAATAATGAATATAAACGGAGTTGAACGAATAAGAGTCTTAGCAAAGTCAAACACTCATCCACAACAATGGTGAAAATCTATCCAAAATAATAGAAAGTGCCCTCTTTGTAGCAGATGTGGTTCTACGAAATTCAAAGTTATTGAGAAAAATACACCTCCTGCATTTATTAAAATTCAATGTTTGAAATGCTTGAAAATAATATTGATAGAGTGTTAAATTATCCACATCGTAGGATATATCGAGAAGAGAAATCTTATTTTTCAACCATAAAGAAACTATATTTTATGTCTATATTTGATATTTATAATTAAATACCAGAATCGTTACGATGTATTTTACAACATCTTCTATTTTTGAAATTCTCGTTTTTTACAATCACATATTGCTCCAATTGTAACCTCCAGTCAAAGAGTGCGGATTAACCAACTAAAATTTAGCAGCAGTTATTATTTATAAAACCTCATTTTATATCATTTTATGGTTAAAAAGTGGGGCGATAATGATGTAACGCTTGATTCTATAAAGAATCAAATAATTGCAGTCATTGGGTATGGAATACAGGGAAAAGCTCAAGCTAATAACCTTAAAGATTCCGGACTTAATGTTGTTGTAGGATTACGTAAAGAGGGAAATTCGTGGAAAATTGCAGAAGAGGATGGACAAAATGTTATGGAAGTAAGAGATGCTGTAAGAATTGCAGATATAATTCATATATTAATTCCAGATATGGAACAAGCAGATGTATATAAAAATGAAATCAGTCCCTATGTAACTGAAAATAAAGCACTTTGTTTTTC
>DATDKD010000238.1:0-4854 GCA_036520175.1 Nitrososphaeraceae archaeon | reverse complement strand
ATTGATAAATACAAAAGTATTATAATAATATTATCTAATAGTAGTTTAAAAACTACAAAGCGCAAATAGTCTTGTTGGCATTGTCGTTATTGTCATAGTCTGGACAATCTCCCTATAAGCCCAATTATACTACTACTTCAGGCTATGACAATTAATTTCTAATTAAACAAAATTATCTCTAAGCATTAAATAGAATATTAACAGAGTTATTACACCAGTCATAAAGACGTCAACAATTCCATGGCCTTCTATTGTTATTGATAATATTCCTCAATAATAATAGTTGGTTATTGTTTTAACTTTTAAATAAAAATAATTAAATTAAATAAATAATATACTACTCTAGAGATATAAATTTCTTATTTTACTAAACCCATATGGAATACTCATGGTTTCCACCGACCCCGAATGAAATTAGTCTTTATTCTACGATTATCATACTGATATTTAAAATAAGTTTCTAATAATAAAAGCTAAATACAAGACAATAAAATCCCAGTATAAAGGATTCAACGTATAAAATATTTAAAATTACAAATTTTTATATCTAGACAAATAATATTCTATTGTAATAGTTAGATAAATTATATGTAATTATTAAATAGTTTTTATCTAAATTTTCTTATCTATGAAGATTGAAATAAAAGATTCAAGATTCTGTATTTTTTTTATTGTTATCTCCTTTGTAACTACTATATTGCTTTTGTCTTATTATGAATTATCTTTTGCACAAAAAGATAATGGTAATGATAAAGAGGAAGATAAAGATGATAAAGACAAAGACAAACTAGTAGTTAGAGCTCATATTAATTTGAAAAATATTGATTTGGAAAAAACCAAATTTATACGAGTTGTAGGTTTTATAAATGGTGAAGATATCAAACAAGATATTCCTATCTCTTCAATAGATAATACAAATAAGAAAACTCTTGATGTAGATTTAAAAACAGACATAGATAACGGTATAGTGGAAGCTAATGTACCAGATGAATTTTTTGTATGTGCATATCAAGTAGGAGATGTACTACAGCAGGAATATAATTCCATTACAAAATTTGATTGTAATGAAGGAGACCTGCTACATATTGATAAACCTACAGAAATTAGACTTTTTACTTATGGCTCTCAAGTATATGCTCACAGTAAAGCAGTCTATCAAGCAAATCTGAATAATGTAAGTGGTTCAAATAGCGATACAGTTAAAATAGAAATTCTTGCTCCTTTAGCAGATAAAAAAGATACAGAAAAATTAAAAATTGCTGCTATGATAAAAGGTCAAATAAAATCAGAAGTTATAGAAGATGTTCAAGCTGAACTTGACAAAAGCGAGAATAACATTATAAAAAAAACATTTACATTTGATAGAAATACTGACATAGGCAAAATACAAATTGGAGATACATGCTTGTGTTTCCAGTGATGATTTGCGGCCACCGGAAGGTACAGAATGTGAAAAGAGATTAGTAAAGCACTTTGATAAAGTAAATTCTTTGCCAGCACGATAAATAATACCTTTAGTTGAATTTCTTTTTTATTTATTTTAATACGATTTACCGGTCAATTCACGGCTTATGAAAAGAATATAATCAAGAGTATTTTCCGCTAATCTATAAACTGACACTTCATCTCTTAGCTGAGCTTTGTTCTTTTTGTTTATAGCTACTTCTCTTTTTTTGTCCAGTTCCTTGATGATATTATCTCTTATTACTTCTTGTTCATTCTGTTGGTTCTTGGTTTTTATATTGGTGGCTGCTGCTGTTTCGTTATATTTCTCCAAAGTCCAATTAAATGATCTATAAAATCATACAAAAAGAGCTTGGTTTATGTAAGAGCTGAATATTTTCACATTGGGTTTGGTTTATTATTAAGATGAAAATTTGTATATCCATCAATTTATTAGTGTACCTTTATAGAAGCTAATTAGATATTTAATATTAGAACATTTGGCCGTATATTATTCAATAACATGAGAAGGGATTGAAAAAAGCAATAATCATTCTCTAATCTCCTTTATCTAATATCTTACTCTACTATTATTCGTAGTTCAAATATATTTTTTCAATATTATTATCTATAAGATGGGAAATAGAAGCAGAACAGAAATAGTGAGTAGTATTCTTGACGCTGCAAATGGAGGAACAACCAAGACAAAAATTATGTACATCGCTTTTCTAAGTTATAACCAATTAAACGAATATCTTTCTATTTTGATAGAAAACAATCTAATAGAATATCTTGATGGGACTAAAACATTCAAGACTACAGAAAAAGGACTAAACTTTCTTAAAATGCATAACGAAATTGGAGAATTGTTACAACAAACTACCATGGATAACAATAACTAATTTAATTTTATAAGCTGAGAATCTGTAATGACTGAAGACTCTCCAATAGCTGATGAGAATCAATAGATATTTTATAATAGCGAATATTTTAAAAGAATATCTTCAAATTTATCATGGAATTAATTATTCGATTATGATGTATCATTCACAGTTTGAGATAAAGTATTATTTGTTTCCATGGATTCATCTATTTCTGTTGTTGTAATTAAACCAGAATCATCAATTTCTGATGTTATTTTTTTCTTGGGCAAAAGTGATTCTGTATTTATAGATAGTACTCCTATTGTAAGAGCTGCAATGAATGTTATGAGAAAATATGTTTGTTTCATAAGATTCTTTTAATAATAATCTATTTTAAATATTGTCTGTTGAAAGTAAAAAACTAAATACACGTAATAATAGCACCCTACTAAAGTTCCATTCACGATCTGCAAGTACTTTAAGACTCAATTGTCTCAACCTGATAGCAGTATAATGGATATTGCAATTGAACTTATTCGTTATAGGATAGAAATTTGTAAGGTTTTTATGGATAGAAAAATACTATCTGTATTATAATAATTAATACTGTTAGGTCTAACTCATGAACGATATAACTAACAATAATGAAAACGAAGACAAATATAACAATAGTAAGAATAAGATTGATGAAAAATCTATAACATCTTACCACGTTAAAATATCTAAAGATGCGTGGATTACATTAGCAATACTAAGCTTGATTGGGCTTATTATTGTCTACGGTGAAACCATGATTATACCTGCAATTCCAGATTTAGTCGAAGATTTTAATATACCATATAATACTACTGCATGGATTCTTACCGCATATTTAATTGCAGGAGCGGTAGCAACCCCTATTGTAGGAAAATTATCTGATATTTATGGGAAAAAGAGAATTTTACTACTTGTTATGATTATTTATACAGCAGGAACTTCTTTAGGAATAATTTCTAATGATATTTCAACAATGATCATAGTGCGCACAATTCAAGGAATAGGTATGTCTGTATTCCCTATTGCTTTTACCATAATTCGTGAAAAATTTCCAGAAAACAAATTATCTATTGCTCAAGGAATACTTACATCCATATTTGCAGCAGGAGGAGTTATAGGTTTATCTTTAGGAGCAACAACAATCGAATATTTCAGTTGGCATTTTACTTTTATATCTATATCACCTGTTGCATTGATTCTCACGTTAATTATTATGCGATTTATTCATGTTAAAGAGCAAGAAGATGGTGATGATAATAATCATATTCCATTAAGAAAAAGTATTGATATTAAGGGTGCCATAGCTTTAACAGTTACTATATCTTCTTTCCTGATTTCAATTACATTATTAGGAAATTCAGATTCAATAGATTTTAATAGTATTAATAATAATGCTATAAACTTAAGCTTAATTATATTATTTTCTGTAATATCTATTATATCATTATTTATCTTTGTACTATTTCAACGAAGGACACATACTCCTTTAATAGATATAAATTTGTTAAAAGATAGAGTACTTCTTCCAACGAATATCCTGTTAATGACTATTGGTATTTCGATGTTCATGATTTATCAAACTATATCTATACTTATAAGAAATCCTTCTCCATCGGGATTTGGAGGAAGTGCAATTGATGCAGCAAATGTACAACTTCCTTTTATGATAATCTCTTTAATAATTTCTATTTTATCAGGTTTTTTGATATCAAGGTTTGGCAATATAAAACCTACAATAATAGGTAGTGTCATTAGTGTTATTGGATTTTCAAGTCTTTTTATGTATCATTCCACTGAATATGAAATAATTATAAATTTGTCTATAATAGCTGGAGGATTATCATTAGCTGAGGTTGGAGGTTTCAATATTACATTGGTTTCTGTATCGCCCAAGTTAAGTGGAATATCAATGGGTATTACAGTTCTTTTATTTCTTATAGGAATGTCTATTGGTCCGGCCATATCTGGAATTTATCTTGAAATGTTTCAATCCCCAATTATGATAAATGAGGTTAGTTATTCTTTTCCATCTGCGTTTTCATATGATATGATCTTTTTGACATCAGCATTACTTTCTTTTATATTTTTAATTCTTGCTATACTAACTGCAAAAAAAATAGTATCTACAAAAGTAATTTCTAAACACTCTAACTATGATTCCATCTAATGTATTTTTAATTATAAATGTTAGGGAAACTATAATAACTATTTGAAGTAGTAAGCTGTTGAAAGAGAAAAGATAAACAAGGATTAGTTATTAGTTAGTTTTATTCATATTTACAATTTAGTTTGCGTTTGTGTTTTTATCCATAAGATTTTCAAGTCTTTTAATATGCCAACTCCATCCTTTGTTATGATCATCATATTGTAATCTATCTGCATTTGTGAATCCACTATGAATTAAAGTTAATTTTGTTTTATCCTTATCTAGTTGCTCAAGCTTCCACGTAACAATAGTATTTTTATTATATTCAGGCTTTGTTGTAAAATTCCAAGTATAGGATAGCTCTTT
>DATDKD010000237.1:0-4018 GCA_036520175.1 Nitrososphaeraceae archaeon | reverse complement strand
TATTTAGTTAAACCTATGACATCTCCTTTTGAACCTAACCCTGGTTTAAACTCGTCAGATTTTCTAAATCCATGAGACATAAAACTATGGTCACGTAAAACCGATTTACTTAATGGTAAAGGGATTAATTCTTGGTCTTTTTTCTGTATCTGTAAAAAGGCTATATCATTTACTGTATCTAGGTATTCGTGGTTTTTTTCATCTTTTAATATCGTCGCTTTAACAGGTTGTTCTATTTCTGGAAAATAAACCATGATATCATTATAAACATCTTTATTGTCCAAATCTCCGATGTTATGAAAACATGTACATATTATACCGTCCTCAGTGACTATAAAACCTGTACCTACAATTCTTCCATCGAGAGTTATAATTTTAACTATACTTTTATCATAATCATTTACAATGTCGTTATTGTTGGACATTTTGTTTTTAGATGATATTAAGAATCAAAGTGGTTCTATTGTGCATTTATCCATAATTTAGATTTTCATCATTTAAAATCCCAACCCAAGGTAACAGTAATACTTGCCTCAACACCTGCTTTTGCAATAACTACATCCAAGTCACCATTAAACTTGAGTCCAAATTCGACTTCTGCTGTATTTGGTTTTTGATTTTTATCTATTTTCTGAATAGTTGAATTGATTCTTTGAGCCATATTCTGAATTGTTTCCATTGCATTAGTCATTGCTTCTTCTGATTTTTTTGCGAGATCTTCTTTCTTCCAGAATTTGAGAGATACAGTTTTGACTCCTTCTGACTCACTCGGTTCAATTAGAAATAAAGGTGAAGATTTATTATTAGACGACATTGTAAGAAGGTCGATTATCATATAAATAAACATTTTCGATGCCGAAAAATTTGATTGATGTAAGACCAAAGATAGATGATAAAAAGGAAGGAAATT
This sequence comes from Nitrososphaeraceae archaeon, assembly GCA_036520175.1. GTDB lineage: Archaea > Thermoproteota > Nitrososphaeria > Nitrososphaerales > Nitrososphaeraceae > TH1177. Next base: position 3,108 of record DATDKD010000237.1, on the reverse strand, counting down.
AAGTAAAATATTAATAATTTGTATATTAATTAATTACAAAATTCATTAAATTTTAATACTTGGTTATAGAACCCCCATTTGATGGATAAGGGTTCGAATCCCACTCCCCGCGCCTATCTTGGGGGTTTGTACAAAAGGCATAAAAATAAGGTAAGCAAAGATTCTTCAAAGAGAAAGACAGATTTGGCATACAGGCAACTACTATCTAAACAAGAAGAGGAAGAAAAGGAAAAAGAAAATGAGGAAACTTAAAAATTAAATCTAGGAAGTGAATCATTCGCACGAATTCAAAAGGAACTTCATAATATACGGTTAACTATAGATTATTAATATCTGAAGTAAAGAGATAATTATCTTATACTATATCAAAAATTATAATATTATAATGGCAAAATTCGTTGAAATGGATGATAGAGTGAAATTTAAAGATCAGATTGAAGAAAAAATAAGCGGTTCAGTTATTTTGATAAATAAATTTAATGTAGCACAAGGTAAGATTGAACAGTTTTTAAAGGATTGGGGAGAAGATGCTACCAACTTTAAACAACAACCAGGATTTATTTCTGCACAATTGCATCAAGGGATTGGAAAAAGTAGTGTATTTATTAATTATGCAGTTTGGGAGTCAATGGAGCATTATAAGAAAGCGGTTAATAAAATATTGTTTAGGTCCAAATCACAATCGCCACTTTTAAAATATGATGATGAGAGTTTAGTAATTTCCCCACATTTATTCACTAGGATTGCTGTTCCTGGAATATGTGTAGAGTGATAATGATGAATATTAACGAAGAGAATTGACTGTTAGAACATAATTATCGAACTTCCTTTTGACTTCTTCCCTCTGTCCCAAAGGAACTTCATGGTTTTTGGTTTTGCAGAAGAAAATGATGCTTTTCTCGTGTTGTTGTAATAGGTTGGTTTTGGTGCATTTGAAGGAGGGGTTATAGAAGTCTTATTTTTATTTGAGACTATATTTGGACAAATGTGTATTTTCTTTGTTAATACCTCCCAATATTCATTTACTGATGCATTCCAATAAATCTGAATACCACAACCATAAACACAAGGCCTTGGATTAATGTTGTTAGTATTAGAAGAACTCATTTCTTGTCATTATTTATCCAGATAGTAGCGAATGGACATGTTTTATAAAAACATCTTCTGGAACTTCTTTGGAAACATAGCATTCTTCTCCAAATTCTGGATGAGCCTCTGATAATGCTTTGTAATTTATTCTTGATGAAGTCATAAAACATATCCGAAAATCGTTTGATGGTGATGTATCTTGTTGTACTTTTTTTGACAAATCATGTAACTTGTGATAAAGATCAAATCCATCAACTATAGACATTCTAAAACCAATAAGTACAAGGTCATAGTTTTCGGGATTAAAATTTTGTTCTGCTATATTAGGGTCATTTATTAAAGTTAGATTGAAGCCTTCATCTTCTAACCATTTTTTATATTTAGAAGAAGTATTAACATCATCATCAACTATCAAAATATTTTTGTTGTTAATATTAGGAGAACTCATTTCTTTTTATTTTCCTTCTTATAAGTTTCAATTAAGTACTTTACAACATCTTCCATTGATCTTTCAGTTCCATCTTTCATACCGGGTTCGAATCCCTTTCCACCATGTTTATCAATTGATTGATAGTTTTATAAATAATTAAATATTTTATAGTGATTAATTAATTGATTAATTGAAAAGTTTATAAAAATAAAATAAAGAAACAAAACATTTCAAAATCATATAAATTAAGTATATTCCAATATCATATATTATTATATGAAAGCCAAAACTATTTTTTAAAAATGTATTAGTTTATTGTTCTATACTTCATCTTTATTCCAAATTCCTGCTGCATTTAAAATAGAAAAAGACAATTTTCATTTGAATTTTGTTTATCTGTTATTATTAAAGAGATTAATAAACACTAAATCAATACTCTCCCCCTCTATGAAAAGTGATTTCCTTGTTTTATAATACTTGATTCAAGTGAACAGATGATTATCTCATATGAAAGAAGTTTGGAAGAAAACATCAATCAAGGGATTAAAACTTTAGAATATCATATTAATTCTCAAAATTATCCAATTGTAAATGAGATGCTCCAATCACAAATTGAAACATTACAATGGGTTCTAAATAAGCAAAAAAAAGAGAATAATAACTTAGAATCTTTAAAACAAGTAATAGATTTTAAAATTAAAAGATTAGAATATGAATTGAAGAAAATAGCAAGGAGAGATATAGAACATACTAGTAAAATTGTCTATCAACTAGAAATGTTGGAATGTTGCAAAATTATTATAAATTGGGAGTTGAAAAGAAGAACAAAAACAAAAACAACAAAAGAAGATAGTATTTCTGCGCTTTGCTAAAATTATTGATCTACACACAAATTTTTAATTGATTATTTTATAATTTATTATTTTTTACGATAAGCCTTTATCAAAGTTTTTAATATATCCTCCATTGATCGTTCAATTCCATCCTTTGCTGTTAATTCTCCTCCAATTTTTGTCAATTCTCTTTTAGTCTCTTCAGTAACTCTGATGGATGTTATCATTTGAATAGGTTTCATATATGCAATATATAAGATATACTTCTTAACTATGTATATATAATATATACCATATATATTATATATGAAATTATCAAAAGGTATAGTAGGAGAAAAAGAAATGAAATGTAAGAATTGTTCATATCAGTTTGATCCTTCAAAAGAAGGTAATTCAAAGAAAAGAAAATGTGGAATGTGTTGCTTTGGAGATTCTTACTCTGTAAAATCAAAAAAAGAATATGAAAGAAATTTGTTATTTGCTATGATTGAATCACAACCTCAGTAGGAATAAAATTAAAAAAAGTATTACAAACTATTGAATCATAAATAAGACATTAACTTAATTCAAATTTAATTTATAATTATTATTATGTATTGTGATTATACAAATCTAATAAAAATTTCCCAAGTTATAAAAATCATTTTTAATTAAAACTTGTTTTCAAAATTTTAAATGAACGATGATATTTATGTATATTATTTAAAAACAATCTTTTACTTCAATTGTAGCCATTATATAGAATGTTGAACCAGA
>DATDKD010000236.1:0-12980 GCA_036520175.1 Nitrososphaeraceae archaeon | reverse complement strand
AATTTAAAGTATTCTAAGGTAAAGAAATTGCAAGTTTTTGAAGTGACTATGACTTGAAAAATAAAAGTGAGTCAATATGTTTTATAACTTAGAATGATCAATTGATGTTTACATATGATGAAAATGTGAATTCTATAAGTTATGCTTTAAAAGAACTAGATAAAAGTATATCAAATATTTTCGTTTACACAGACATAAAAAAATTCAATAAGCCAATTACAATTATTCAAGGTTTAAAGGATAAAGATTTGATAAGAATTATCTTAAGAGAATTAAAAAAGAAAATTGGTACAGGAGGGACATACAAAAATGGATTAATTATTTTACAAGGTAATCATCAAGAGTATGTAAAAAAATACCTTATGGCTAACGATATCATGAAAGAGTAAAAAACACCAAACTGAAATAGTTTAAATTGTTAATACTTGTAATATTAAATTAAAGAAATACTGGTTAATTATCTTATTTTTGTGACTTTATATGCATTTGTAAGTCTATATCTATCTTAATCAAATAATATACATAATGACAAAAGAAATAGAAAAATTTATTCCTTTAAACTCGACGAAATGGAGTGAAAAAGTTTTAAATTCAGATATTCCAGTTTTAGTTGATTTTTGGGCGGAATGGTGTGGCCCTTGTAGAATGGTAGGTCCAACTTTAGAGCAATTAGCTCAATCTCTGGAAGGAAAAGTAAAAGTGTCCAAACTTAATGTTGATCAAAATCAAGAAATTGCAATGAAATACAATATTCAATCTATACCTTCATTAGTATTATTTAAAAATGGCAATGAAGTAGCACGAATTGTTGGACTTGCTTCAAAAGAAAAATATGAGACATTTGTAAACAATGCCTTGAACGTATAACCAAACCTTTAAAACAAATTATTTTTATTATTGTCAAAAATATTATTTCTTTTTTATAGTTATTTAAGAAGTTTTGCCTTTGACATATTCATAAGTTGAATAAAAGAATGTGTTAACTCCATCTAGTACTGCATCTAGTTAGACGTATTAATTGTCTTATCCTTTTTTCCTTTTTTTATATCTTTTTCAATATCATAATATTCTCTCTGAGATATCCATTGCTTTTTCCTAAAAAATATAATCAATACTGCAAGGATTATTCCCATAATAACTAAAACCATAATTAAGCCAGAGGGCAAACTAAAGAAATTAGTTAAATCTATTCCATTCATTCCATAAAAACCAGTAATAAATGTTAAAGGCAAAAGTATAACAGAAAATATTGTTAATGTTTTTATTGTATCATTCATTTGCAATGATACATAAGCAATGTAAAGTTCTCTTATAGAGTTAATTGTGTCCTTATGGGATTCAATCAAATCTAATAATTCATTTACATTATCATAGATAATTTTTAAATATTTTGTATATTTTTGGTTTTTATCTTCTGATTCATTTTGTGAATAAAGTAAAAAATTAAAAATCTCTCTTATTTTCCAGAAATACCTTCGGAGAATAATTAATTGGCGTGATAACCCCTCCAAATTTACTAATATTTTCTTAGAAGGCTGATACAGAGATTTTTCTTCTAAATCAGTCATTGCTATTTCTATTGCAGTAAGTACTTGTTCGTATTCTTCCACAATCATTGTTAGGATATTGTAATACAAAATGTCAATTGTTGATTCAATTACCATTTTATCATTTTCAAATATTTGTCGTGTCTTCTCTTTAAGATTAATTTGAGATGAATGAATTGTTATTAACCAATTCTTGCCAAAAAAGAGGTAAACTGCCTCAGTTTCTAATGTCTGCAAAGTTTTAAACTTTATGTTTAATAATATAGTAAATATATAACTTTCTAAAACGCGTATTTGTGGTTTTTTCAAGCCACTAGAATATTGGTTTAAAATATTAGCATCAATAGCAAATATTTCTTGAATAGTAGAAATTTCTTCGGACGTAGGATTTTCTAAATCCAACCATATTTGGTACCCATTTTGTAAGTCTGTTTGAGAAATTTGTTTCTGTTGTCTAACTCCGGATTTGTCATAAGTAATAATATAATGCATTAGTCTTATTGTTTTATTAATCTCTTACCTTTAAATATAAAGATATAATTTAAAGAATTCAATTGACTACAAATATCATAGTTTGTTGTATTCTCTTCTTTTAACTTTTATCTTACTAAAAATTGTGTAAAAAAATTTCTCTCTGAAAATATATAATTTTAAATTATTCGATTGTTAAACTCCCTGTCATGTATGGATGTACCATGCAATAAAATGGATGTGCTCCTGCATCAACAGCTGATGTATCTATTTCAGCTGAATCACCACCATTTATTATACTTGTATCAAAAAGCTTGCCAGAATTAGGGTCTGACCCACTTTCACCATTGGTAACAGTATGGGGCATAGTATCTGCATTGTTAACCACTATTTTATCACCTTTTTTGACTGTAAGTTCATCTGGGTCAAAGTCTGGATTTCCCTGTATTGATGAACCTTCAAGGATTGTCAATGTAACACCTGCTGCAGCTACTGTTGATTGTCCTCCTTGAGTTGATCCCGATGTAACATTTCCTGAGGATTCAGATATAGTAGTGTTTGTTGATGATTGTTTTGTCGTTGTTGTATTTGACTCCAGTACCTCACGAAGGGAAGGAGGAACTTCACTAGTAATACTATTATCTTCACCTTCTAAAGTAGGCAGATTATATTTTTCACGAAGTGTTTCTTGCTGATTTGATAAAACTTGATTCGAAAATGAAGGTCCTATATATCCGAAGGAAGCCCACAATATATAGATCACAACAAGTGACATAGCCATAACTCCCAGTGGAATTCCATAATCTTTTATTTTTTGAAATTTATCAGATGATTTCTCTGGTATTCCCTTTTCATTATTGCTCACTCGTTAAATTAAAAACAAAAGGTCATATTAAGATTGTTTGTATAATCAATAAAATAAAATTGAATAAATCAGGAGTTAACTGAGTTAACTAAATCATCAAGAAATAATTCTATTTTGTTTTGCAATTATCTGATATAATGTACCAATTATAAAACTAAACCATATCAATTATATATTATTTATAATAGTGTAGTAACGAAAACCGATATATAGGATGGCTTACAAGTTATAACTAGACAGAAATATGTATTTTGAGGTTGTAATATAAATGAAAAATAGAAGCAGAACAGAAATAGTGGGTAATATACTCGATGCTGCAAATGGAGGAGCAACCAAGACAAAAATTATGTACAAAGCTTTTCTAAGTTATAACCAATTAAAAGAATGTCTAACTATCTTGATAGAAAATAACTTACTAGAATATATCGATGGAACTCAAACATTCAAGACTACAGAAAAAGGACTAAACTTTCTTAAAATGCATAACGAAATTGGAGAATTATTACAAACTACTACTAAAGAATAATAACTATCATCAGTATTCAGAATTACTACTAACTGACCGATTTGGGCTCTAACTGAATAGGTTTTGTTTTTTGCCATTACATTGCAATTAATAATGATACATATGCTAAATCTAACAAAAGAGAAACAATTGAGATAATCTTTGACGTATATTGATACATAATTACAATAAATACGTCTGCAATTACTCTGTATTATTGCAATAATACTGATATTTTTGTTATAGATAGGTATAATTTTTTAATAAAAATCTAGATAACATCTTCATATTTTTTATATTGTTTACTAGAATATTTAGAATTATAATGATGAAAACTGATATTTGCAGTTGCCTGATTCAAAATTACTGTCAATTAGATTACTAATACTAATTTACAATTTCAAATGAATCTATCATTCTTTGTATAGTTGGCCAAGTTAAAGGATATAGATGTTCACTTACTGTATTTACAAGTAAAAATAATTTATTATCTTTAATAGTCCATATTTGTGCAGCTTTGAATTTTCCATTTGCATCAGAAGCATTGAAGCTAAAGTTATATCCAGGATTATCATCTAGATTGACATTTCCCAACTTTAAAAGATTAAAATCAGGATATATTATTCTATGTTGGTTAATTTCTTCACTTGCAAAATCTGTTAATGTTCCTGCTGTTTTATTTGCCACTATAACCATTAACACAGGGTCATTCTTAGGAGGAGAACTAAAAGTTACAACATTTATTTGTTTATAAGGGCCTAGTCCAATAGTAGAACCTGGCTCGGTCTTTAGCCAATTAGAAGGATAGTCAATTTTTATCCCATATTTTGAGTTTTCATATGTTTCAAATTTCTCTACATTATTGATATTCGATTGATTAGGAGTAATAACATTGAAATCTTCTCTCTGTCCCTCTGCATTAAGCTCAATAATAGAGGATAATGTAATACATAGTGTAAATATTACCATTAATGACATAATGATAAAATTATTGTTCACACCCATTTTTAGAAATTACATTATTTATTGTTAATGATTGAAAAATTTTATTATATAGATATGATTTAATTGAGTAAAAATGAATATTCATTTATTTTTTAATATGAATATCCTATAATACAATATTTGTAATAGTAAGCAATATCTTATTCTAATTTTTGTAGTAGAGAGATTAGAACTTTATCAATTTATTATTCATCTTTTATAATAAAAACTTAAGTTTTTGGTTATTCTTTTGAATAAAATATGTAAAAGTAATGCTGGCTTAATTTTCTTCTAATATTGTATATCCCATATATGAACAACAATATCTATCAAAAGTATTTGATTATTCTTCTAGCAAATTCAGTATCAACTGATAATTCTCTTTAATTTACATCTTATATAAATTTTGTGTTATGTTATTATAATTAATAATTAAATCAATATTAAATTTAATATAATTTGTTCTCTTTAATTATTATGTTATCTCAAGCAGATTTTATCTATTCATTTTCACTTAGATGTCCCCTATCAAGATTATCAAATTTAAACTATTAAAGAATATTTGATTATCTAATATTTCTCTCTTAGACGATTTATAGTAAATTAGCCAAACAAATATGTATTTATTTTTTTTCTTCCATGTCAAAAAATAGTCGAATACATCATCAACTTTATAACATAAAAAATAAAATCATAGAATGCTCGGTTAATCAAGGGAACTTATTCTATGATTTATGCAAGACTATGTCTTTAAAATAGAATAGTAGTAATAAAAATCATTGTATGACTACAATTTCGTAATAGCATAAAATGACAAAAATCGATATAGAAAACCTTACTAAATGAATGAAAGTTAAAAATTATTTTTATGGATGAGTGGAAAAGATATTTGAGTAGGTTATAAAGACCAAAATCATTTATTTTATTATTTTTATTAATGTACTATATCAAATTCCATCTAGTACCCGCTTTTTTAAATGAAAGGAATAGAACTATTTAATAACAAATTAAACAATAATATAGCAATAATGGGGTTTCTTTAAAATATCAAAAAATAATAATTATATACTACTGGTCGATGATGAAAAAGACGTTTTGGATCTATTCAGTGAATATTTGAGATCAAATGGTTATAACATCATATCGTTTGATAATCCGGTTAAAGCATTAGAATATTTTTATAAAAATACAAACAATTGTTCTGTGGTTATTACAGATTATAGAATGCCGCAAATGTCAGGCTTAGATTTTTTAAAAAAGATAAGAGAAAAAGATATTGATCAGAAAATAAAAACAATAATTGTTAGTGCATACACTAAAACTGATATACCGTATGAAATATCTTATATTATGAAAATTGACAAAATATTAGAAAAGCCTGTATTTCTTGATGAATTAAAAACAGAAATACAAAAATTGATAGTGCCTCACTAATTTACATTTTACTATTCATATATTATATTATTCTATTTGATTAGCATCTATTTAAAAAAATCAATCATAGTATTATTTTTTACTAATACAATAGCAATAAGATAAATATGTAACAAATTTCAAAAATTTCTAAATGGAATAGAATCTCTTTCTAAGATAGAATAACATGTCTTTTGCCTTGGGCAGCAGCAATAAAGAGGATAAAAAATATTCTCATAATATGAACAAGTCCATTACAGATAAAGGTGATTTAGAAGAAATTAATAAAATAAATGAAATGTTAAATCCAGATGAGAAAGTATTACTTGTTGCAAGACAATCAAAAATAAAACCGGGAGGCTCTTATTTTACACCTAATACCATCTATGCAACAGATAGAAGAATCATAATCAGAGATCCATATATGCTTGGGATAAAAGCAAATGTAGTGGATATTCCTTACGATATCATTACAAGTTTAAAGCTTGAAAAGGGATTGCTATCATCTACAATCAGATTTAAAGCTCCTGGATTAATGAGCTCAACCAAATTAGGAATGATGGACAGTATAATCGAAGGTGAAGATGATCAAACAGGTGTAATAGAAGCTATTCCAAAAGATAAGGCAGAAGATTTGTTGGAAATAATTCGTTCAGGGATGACTGATGGTCGTAAGTCAGCACCTTCCAAAAAAAATATATCATCCAAATTGTTTGAACCCCCAATTCATAATCCCTCGTCTAATCAATCAATATCAATTGCCGATGAATTAGAGAAACTTGCAAAACTTAAACAAGATGGAATTCTAACTGAAGAAGAGTTTAATCAAATGAAACACGATTTAATTAGAAATATTAAAAGATAGTACAAATATTGTTTAATTTTTAAGGTAAAGAATATTAGATTCAGTATATTTCTTAAATCATGGTCGCAAACAAGATGAAATTCTTAAGCCGTTAAATATTATAGAACAATAGTTATCTTTTCATTAAATTATTATATTACCAATTAAAAATGTGCAGTGAAGATTTTATATAATAAAAGAAATAAGATGTTATTATAAATGAGATAGTATGTCGATAGACTCACCAATGGATGAAATTTCAAACGCAAAAAAGAAAGTTGAAGATCTAGAAAGTGAAATAAAGAATATTGATAAAAAACTAGATTTAATTAAAGACACTTCAGAGTATAGATCTAATACAGAGCTGGTTAAAGTTTACGATAATATAATAACATACTATAAAAATCTAGTTATGGCATATAAAAAATATATCGAAACTGTTGAAAAGAACATTTAAAATGAACTGCATTCCTAAGCAATAAAAAATATTGTTTGTATACGCAAATAGAATCCAATTACTAATTTCTGTTTGTCAATATATCTGAATACCTGTATTAGTTACAATCATTTATTTATTGTTCTGATTTTTGATTAACTTTATACAATGGATATATTATAATAATAATAACTTTGATATATTGTTATTATTTCACATAAAATTAATTAGAAATATATTAAAATAATATAACAAAAATTTACTCACAACAATATTCTTGATTACTTTAACTTTAGTAAAAGTTTCTATTATCATAATTTTTTTTGTAATTGTTATGATTAATTTATAATTCTTTTAAATTTATTGCCATCAGTTTTGCATCACTAATTAAATGTATAATCATGATATGAATAAGGCCAATCCATTGACCATAACTATCATTACTGATTCCTTTCTTTTAATTAATTTCCGATGTTTAATTAAACTATATTCATTAAAATTATAAATATAGTACATTATTTTCACTAAGGTTCACGACATTAACCATCATCTCGATGGGATTTTATCATCTTACTCATAAGCAATCGATAGAACATAGAGAATTTAAAATAAAAGATGTAGCAAGGTTTTATGGCTGTAACGAGAAGTTATGAGTTATATCGCTTTGCTTTAAAAGCCTTTTGAGGCAGAGATATAACATCCAAAAATCCCAAAGTATATCTTTTATTGCTACCAACTACATGGAACTTGTATTGTTTCTTATATAGATCGCGATAAAATTCTGAATAACTTTTAGCAGCATCATATGTTGTAAATTTCGTTCTTATTCCCTCTAGAATGATGTTATTTCCATCAATATCTGTAATGTATATAGAATAAAACTTTGGTAATTTCTTTAGATGTTTTATTGTAATGTATGCAAGTATTAGTAGAAATATAACCACACTAAGCAATACAAGCATATTCCCAAATACCTTACTAAAGTTCAAAATATTATCTATTATATTGTGTTCTAACCATGTGTATAGTATATTAAAAACTCTGGCAATTATAAATAGATCTAAAAACATATACCTAGATGCTCCCAAATTTTTGAATATTATTCATATTCAATAACATATACACAAACAAGAATAAAAGAGTATGTTTAATTATTATTTATTACTATAAGGTAAAATTTTATACTATGATTCCATTTTTTGCATGTGAAAGCAATTTCTATTCTACTATCAAATCCTTAAGGGTAAAATAAGATAGAAGGCGAAATAAGGCAAAATATAAAGCGTGTTAATTCTACTGAATATGGTTTGAATTAACAAATAAATTCCCCTCCATCTGAACCCTTTTTGGCATCATAAAGACATTTAGTTTATTTAATCATAATCAGCGTATTTCTAGAAATTATACTAAATATATCCATTTTATAAAATAATGATCAAATGAATTAATAATTATTCTAGTTATATATGAGAATAATCTACAAACAGAATAGACTAATGTTATTAATCAAAATCTTAGTATAGAAATTATTAAAGAATAAAAATAAAATGAAATCTGTATCTGTTAAAAAGCTGAATAAAAAATTTATGCTGGTTAATTCTAAAACATTATTTTCTATTTTGTATTAATTATATCCATTCAAGATTAACCACTACTAATATATACTACTGTAATTATTTAACAAAAAAAAGATTTAAAAATTTTATGCTGGTTCTTCAGAATCTCCTTCATCTGTATTTTGGGCAGCTTCCTCTCGTAAATTTTCTGCAGGACCTGTAGTTGATGGGTCTGATTCTGCTGGACCTACCTTTTTCTGATTTTTTTGTGCTGATTCTAATTCCTCGCTATTATTTTGACTACTATTTTCTTCTGAATAACTCATAATTATTTATGTACAACAAAGGTTAAAGATGTTATATTGTGTTACTAGATTTTAAAATTATAGAGCTTAGACTATGTGTATATTCAATCACCGATGTTCGTATTCGAAACCGGGGCCAGGTTAGAGACTATTTATATTAAATATGATATATTATATCATGTAAATACTTCCACTAATTTGTCAAGATAACCTTTTTTATTAGTATCTACGGTTGAGTTTGTATTATGCCTTTTAAATTAAGGCAATAGTCTGAACAATGGTCATTATATCAAGTCTAGGAGGAGGAAAGAACTATTAGTAAGCTATGTTTCACATTGCTCAGTTGGGCATATTTTTAGAACTTTCATCAATCATTCTAACATAAAATTTTAGGGATTTTTTCATCAAAAACAAAGTCAGAATTCCCAAAAAATAAGATTCATTGATGTGGAAAAATTCAAAAAAATATAGGGATTTCCATAATAATCCTAATTCGGGGGATTTTATATGGTTTCTTTCTAATAATTTTCAAATGATTAAAGTTATATTAACTAATAATTAGGCGATGTATTTGAAACTAAAATATAGGATTAGCGCAAGGTATTTGATAATTTATTATAACTTCTGATCCGTTAAAATCTTTTAAAAAGTTATTATTTTTATCATCAAAAAACCTTAATGTATAGATATCAGGTTTTATTACCTCAGCAATTATATATTCTTCAAAACCTCCAAATTCATCAGTTTCAAAATAACCATACGAATCTATATTTCCGTTAGAATCAATAAATTCCCAATGAACATTTCCGTTAGGACTAAAACCATTGACTGTAAAAAAGATTTTATGATCACTTAAGGCTCCACAATCTGGAAATATTTTAACAATTGGAGGTTCTGCAACAATAGGAATAATTTCCGCTTTTATACTATAAATAAAAAAAGATATCGTTAAAAAAACTAATGATAATAATACAATAGAGTTTATCATTAAATAATATGTTTTAATTAGTATTAAAGAAGTTGTATAAAATATAGTATTATTTCTTTATCTATGTTTTTACTATAATTTTATACATCATTATTAATGATTTTTAAATCTCCCGTAGAAGGTTTTGTCAACTATTTTAGGATAGGAGTAAGACTGTCCATTCTAAAACATCTTAGGTTGTAAAATATGGATTGTAACATATCTTGTAGTAAACAAAGTTTCAAAAAGGAAAATGATTTATTTATTAGTTACATTAGTTACATTAGTTACATGATGCTGGCGTTCTTCAAATGATTCACCAGTTGGTTTATAGGATTCATGAATTGAGATTACTATAGAGTGAGGACCTTCTAGTTTTATTGGATCATCTCCAACGTATTGTAAAACTAAGTCAGTTACAGGATCGCCAAATCCAAATTGTCCATGATAGACACACATCTTACCAGGTTTTGATAGTGGTTCTAAATAACCAAGAGGCATGACAAACAAGTCAGGAGCGCGTCCGATAAGTATGTCGAAAATTGGATCGAGCGGATTTTTGGGATCACATGGTAAATTAACAGCTATATGGCCTTTAGAGGCAAATGGTGTTGAATCATAGAGTAAAATGAATTCGCCTTGGGTCAAATTTATTCCATTAAGCAAAATATTTGTAGATGTCATACTTGTATCACCTTGATGAACATAATCTAGACTTTTTGATATTAAATCCTGTAATTCTGTTTGATCAGTAGGCAATTGTTGAGAAAGTGCTGAAAAATCTTTATCATTTGAATATATTACTCCTAATATTAATGTCATAGTAATTGAAATTGAAATTATTGAATAGGAATTCTTTTTTATATCCATTATTTAGATAAAAATACCATTATATTTAATCTTATTTTTAATATAATATTATTATTTTAATTAAAAGGTTAGTTGTTAAAGAACTTAACTTCTATAGACTTAATAAAATTAAGGCTGGTTTAAGACTTCCAATAATAATGAAGATACTATATTTTTACCATCAGTAACACATTTCTATAAATAAAAAATTTGATCTATTGATATATTTACTATTCATCGCTATTGCTAGTTTTGTATCTAAATTTCTCTGTATTGGTTTCCACTATTAAAGCATTAATTATGTAGATCCCCTAACGCTATACTTGCAATTGTCACTGTTTATCCTCTAAATAAGTATTAGTATTTATTTTTTTATCCTACTAACTTTCTCCTTCATTTCTTTTATTAAAGGAAGAATTTTTTCGGTTATTATTTTATCGAAATGTTTTTCCTTAAATTCTATTGTTAAAATTAGATAATAGTTTTCACTAATTGGAATTATAAATCTACTAAAGTTTTCATATCTTCCAAATGCATAGGTTAATTTTCCTATTTTTGGTTCAAATTTAGTCCTTGTTTTTTGTCTAATTATTGTATTTATTGCAGATTCCTGGTTCTCTTCTTTAGTAAGAAGTAATTTTAACCCTTCACGATGTTTTTCATTTATAATAATACCATTTTGATCAGTAATACCGACCCATCGTATGTACTTTTCAGAATTTAATACATTTTCGGTGAAATCAGAAAGAATTTCAATATCATTTGACATATTTATCAAAAAGTAATATCTAATAAAAAATTTCCTATGACTTTATTATTAAACGCATTAATAAATAACTGGATTTTACAAATATAATATATTCCCAAGAATGTTTTCAGAATTTTATTCAAATATGTAGCACGATAAAACTGTTAAATGTTGTCTATTACAATGATTGAATCATAAAATGATAGCAGTATTGATAATTAGATTGATAATTAGAAACCTACAGTTTGAATTTAAAAATTGTTAAAATAAATACCTTTACTGCTAAATTAGAGTTTAAATATTTAATTTTGTTTTGAAAAAATACGACATTAGTAGAATAAATTATATTTTTATAAAATAAAGTAAAAACATATAAAGATTTAAAATTACATTTTTACTAGTCATCATACTTTCTCTCAAAGTATTTCTTCAATACTTTCCAGAATTTTATTTAAGTTTTGTTTTTTTTCCAGGATATTATTCCATGGATTTTTTATTTTTTTATTGAGTATATCGGGAACATTGAAAATTGTAAAGTCTGTTGGAACTACCTGTAATAGATCATCCCATTTAATAGGAAATGATACACTAGCAGAACTAGTAGGTCTTGGCGAAAATATTGATGCTATTGTCTTGCCTCTAGCATTTTGATTATGATCAAAGAATACTTTGCCTGTTCTTTTTGTTGTATCCCACTCCATAGTAATTTTACTTGGATGTCTTTTGATAAGAATTTTACCTATAACTTCTGCGAACGATCTAGTTTGTTCATAAGTATACAAATTAGCAATAGGAACGAAAATATGTAATCCTGTTTTACCGGATGTCTTTATATATGATTCTATCTTTAGATCGTCAAATAATTCTTTTAGGTCAAAAGCTACGTCAATTGTTGCTTTAAAAGCTTTGATATTGTATTCTGGTTCATTTTGACCTTTATTTTTTTCATGCCCTGAATATATGTATGGGTCTAAGTCAAAAACTATAAAATCAGGGAAATTCAAACCACATTTTTCCTTATCTAATATATCATCTCGTTCTTTGCAGGAGTCAAAATTA
This sequence comes from Nitrososphaeraceae archaeon, assembly GCA_036520175.1. Classification (GTDB taxonomy): domain Archaea; phylum Thermoproteota; class Nitrososphaeria; order Nitrososphaerales; family Nitrososphaeraceae; genus TH1177. Next base: position 431 of record DATDKD010000236.1, on the reverse strand, counting down.
TTAATCCTACTATACCATGGATGCATCTCTATACAACCGAGATTTGCAAGCCATAGAATAGTTTCTTTGTTATTAGATATAATATAATTGATAATTTTGTCTTCTCTTGATTCAGAATAAACTTCTATTGTTTGTACAAATGGTGGTTTATTGTTTTGATTCCAATTTTTGTGATAAAATGATTTTCCTTTAATTCCATCAGGATATCGACTTAATGATAGTGGTCTATCTTTGAGATAAGGGAGAATAAATCTACTTATTTTATCATAATATTCAATTAAATCTTTTTTTGTAAGTTGTGGATGGTTTATTGTTTTGTCCCAGAATACTTTGTCAAGATTAGAGAAGGAAGAAAAATTATTATTATTATTATTATTATTATTGTTGTTGTTGTTGTTGTTGTTATAGTTATTATCCTGTATGTTATAGTA
>DATDKD010000235.1:0-32187 GCA_036520175.1 Nitrososphaeraceae archaeon | reverse complement strand
AGTAATTGTGTTATTAATTTGACCTCTAATAAGACAAATACTTTTAAAGAAATTTATCGTATATTGAAAATAAATGAAAAAGCAAGAATGATTATTTCTGATCTTATAACAACCAAAGAAATTAGTAAAGATGACGAGATCCATACTAATAATTGGTGTAGTTGTATAGATGGTGCATTAACAAAAGAAAATTATTTACAAAGCATTCAAGATGCAGGATTCCAAAACATTGAGATATTAAATGAAAAAACCTACATGGATTAAAACCATTTTAATGACGGACGCAAAATCGTCAGTATAATCGTTAAAGCAATAACAAATTAGGTGTGGTATAATCATGAAATTTTTTGGAAAATCTAAAACAAGTAGTAGTAACAAAGATGATGCTACAACTGTTCTCTTTGTATGCGTTGAAAATGCAGGAAGGAGTCAAATGGCAGAAGGATTTTTTAAAAAATATGCTCCCAAAGGATTTAAAACACTTAGTGCAGGAACAAATCCTGTATCACAAATCAACCCATTAGTAGTTGAAGCAATGAAAGAAGTTGAAATAGACATCAGTAAACAAAAATCTAAAGAGTTAACTGATGAAATGATTCGAGAATCTGATAATGTAGTAAATATGGGTTGTATGGACAAAAACTTTTGCCCTAGAATATGGTTACCAAAAGTTATAGAATGGAATTTAGAAGACCCAAAAGGAAAATCTATAGAAGAAGTTAGAGAAATAAGAGATGAAATAGAAAAAAGGGTAAAGGAAATTGTTGCAGAAATTACAACTACTACTCAAAGATAAATTAGACAAAAATACAAAAATCTTTTTTGCTGAACTTATTGGAACTTTTATAGTAATATTATTTGCTACCGGATCTGTTGTATTGGATACAAAATTGAATGGAGCATTAGGACTTCCTTTTATCGCAATTGCTCCCGCTATTGCTGTTGCTGTTGGAATTTATCTTTTTGGAAAAATATCTATGGCACACTTTAATCCTGCAGTCACTGTAGGATTTTTAATTACAAATCACATAGAAAGAAAAAAAGGATTACTCATGGTTTATCTTTTAGCAGAAATCATAGGTGGTATATTGGCAAGTATTTTCATTTTTTCTATAATGGGTAATGAAGCAAATTTGGGTGCTAATGCTCCAAATTATATTGACTTTCCCATTTATGTTATTGTAGGAATTGAAATATTAGCATCTGCTTTACTCATGTTGATAATACTGATAGTAGCATATACAAAGGGAGCAAAGAAATTTGGTGGAATAGCAATTGGCGCTATAGTGGGTTTAGATATCTTTGTGTTTGGATTAATATCTGGTGCTTCTATGAATCCTGCTCGTTCGTTGGCACCTGCTATTGTATCTGGTTATTATACTGAGTTATGGCTTTATCTTACTGCACCATTCATTGGAACTTCAATAGTAGCAGTACTGTTAAAGAATAAGTTTTGACTATTTTAATAATAAAAAAACAAAAACCTTAGATGATTATTATTATTATGTATAGATTACAAATAACAAATTAAGTTAATGTTAGAAAAATTTAATATATAATTAACTACTTTTTCCTAATAATTGCCGAGAAATCTCAAAACTTGCAATTGATTGTGACAAGGCTATGAATGAGTAACTATTTTGTTACATTTTAATTTAGAATAATTTAATTATTTAAGATTTCATTAACTTTGTTATTCTAAAGGTCACTTGCAAATGAATCCTTTATTGTGCATTCGCCTTTAATGATACTATATAGTAGTTCTTAAAAAATAACAAGAGAAACAAATACTATTTAATAATTTAAGTTAATATCATAGTCTGAACTAGATAATTTGGTTTATAGATATGTCCCGACTATGACGACCTGTAACTTTCCACTATGAATGAATAGTTGAAATCGAGAAATACCTCATGATACTATTATTAGAACTTTGCAATTAGGATTCTAATTCCTTTGACACCAGTTGATAATGTTCTTCACATACAGGAAAACTTTGAGGAGTCTTATTTTCAATATGTCTTGTAGCAGGATTAGAACACTCCTTCTCAGCTGGATGTCCTAGTGTTTTGGCATAAGTTGCATAATAACATGCTTCATCTTCTATGATTTATTCATTACTTATAATCTTCTTTTTTCTGATCAGAAATCTTATAAATAAAGGTTTAGTTCTAATTCTTCAGAACTATTAAAAAGCTCACTAAGTAATGAATTAAAGGATTAAATAATAAAACGATACTATTAAAACTGTTGATGTTTAACAATTTTAATAATATTAATGCTAGTAGTTATGATCTACTCCCAAGACAATTTCTCATTTATATAGACTACGAGTTAAGTTGTTTTGAAAAAATTACAAATAAGAAATTTTTCTTTAATATATTAAAAAATGACAAATTTGAATTAAATGTATATGAATCAAAAAAAGCGGAAGAAGAAGAGGATAATGATAAATCAAAATATCATATAATCTACAGAGCAAATAATCTCTATCAATTCATCAAAAGATTATTGATGATTAGAGAGTATTTAATTAAACATTTTGACAATAATATAACAAAAACAATAATATTATAATAATCAAAAAGGAAAAAAGGTTTTTTATCTACTAGATGATCTTTCTATTTTTCTTGCGTAATTAAAGTTATTTTGCATGATATCGTTGTAATATCTTTGTGAGAGTTCTATTGATTTATTAAAGTTTTCAATACCACCAACAGCAATTTTATTTACGAAATTTATTGCATTGACTGTATACTCTTGTACGTTTTTGTTTAATGTGTCATATGTTTCAGAATATCTTTCTGGAATCTTAAATTTTCTCATGATTTATAGATGTTATCCAAGAATTGGACATATGGTGATTGATATGTATTAAAAATATTTTTTGTAACTCTAGAGTGTTATTTGATATTTCTTTTGTTGATTTGTTCTTGATATCTCCTGAAAGTAGCCTCATTTTTTTCATTGATTCTTCTATTATTGTCTGGAAATTAATTTATGATTTCGTTAATCTTGTCTGTAGTTTCAGATATGTTGTATTCTTAATTTGTTGGTTCTGTTACTATAGGTATTTGTTTGTAGATTCTTTAAACTAATTGGTACTTTATTTTATATTATCTTTTTTGGTTGAAGACATAAGAATATTAAATTAATTGTTAAATGATATTAAGATTAATACTATTGACTATATATTTTCATTTAATTATATAGAAACGGTTGCACAAGTTAAGCGTCGAGAGTGGGAATCGAATCTTCGTCCATTAAAGGGCTCTACTATATAATATTAAATTTTAGTGAATAACTATATACTGATTCTTTTGCTAAGATTATTTTATAATACTGATAAACTAATAAGTAAATATTTATTATAAAAACAAAATGGTCGATAATATTAAAAAGAGGACAGATCTACTTACACCCCAACTCCTAAAAACACCAACAGGTCAACAAGTTTTATATGAATTTCTAAAATGCCTATCGGAAGAATATTCACTTGAAGATGCATTGGAGAAGGCAAAGATCATTGCGCAACAAAAAGGTTCCTTATTACCATTTCAGATCTCTTTTATTCTAGACTTATTAAATATTTTAGGTCCTGTATTTATCCAATTTTTTACTGATTCTAAAAGAAGTAAATTAAAAAACTGATTCTGATTATTATTTTAGTATTATATATTCTAAATTGAATTTACTATTAGTAATCTATGAGATTAAATCTTGGATTAAGTATAACTTAAAGATTAAATGGAAACTTATATTATAAAAAATATATAACAGACTATCAATCACAATAACATAAGATCTTTATTAGTCGTAGATCTTTATGGATTCAACAACTATTATATAATTACTGCTATCGTGAATGCTTAGCAAATAATATTGTTTCACTAGTAATTAAACATATTATGGAAAATAATGGAAAATTCAGTTTTCAGTTTTACATTGAGAAAAGATGAGCACATTACGATTTTAGTGTATATAATCCTAACTCCAATTACTTTAGAGGAAAATCATAACTTTTTTGTTAGTTGTTAAGTAGTTAGAAATAGTTACACTCCTCCTCTCTATTGTATTATCAATAGGAGAACTTCGAATAATTAATTTACAGGTGAGAAATTTTTCGTCTAAAACAATGTTCTTAAATTGATTATATATTGATATTAATAATTTTAGCAAAATGCAGAAATACCATCTTCTTTTGTTGTTTTTGTTCTTCTTTGCAAATCCCAATTTATAATAATTTTGCAACATTCCAACATTTCTAGTTTATAGAAAATTTTACTAGTATGTTCTATATCTCTTCTTGCTATTTTCAATTCATATTCTAATCTTTTAACTTTAAAATTTACTATTTGTTTTAAAGATTCTAAACTATTATTCTTTTTTTGCTTATTTAGAACCCATTGTAATGTTTCAATTTGTAGTTGGAACATCTTGTTTACTATTGGAGAATTTTGAGGACTAATGTGATATTCTAAAGTTTTAATACCTTCATCAATATTTTCTTCTAGACTCCTTTCAAGCGATATAATCATTTGCTCAATTGAATCAAGTATTATAAAACAAGGAAATCACTTTAAATGGAGGGGGAGAGGGTTAAATATTTTGTATTTCACTATTTTTAAAAAATATAATAATAAATAAAAGTAATCGAAATTGTCTTTTCCTAATTTTAATTCATTAGGAATATTTTCGAAAAGAATAATGTTTTTGCACAGAAAATTTTAGAGAATTAAAGTCATTTACAATATCCAATGCCAAAAATTTATTTAATGGAAATGTACATTCTTGTTTATCACTGAATAACTATTATTATTCTCTATAATAGTAGATTTTTCAATCGGTATCTAATGCCATTGTGTTCATCCCTCTATATTATTACAGAGAATAAAAAATCCTAATCTAGTTGTTCAGTGATGTTGGGATGGGAAAGTCATACGATAAGCATATAATTGAAATGGTAATATTGATACTAGGAATAGTTGTTATTGTTTACAAACCTCTTCTATTGCTATGTTATAATACTACCGTTTCTTCCCTTTCTCATCCAAATTTAATAACTTTTTTTTAAAATATTATAATATTTGAATATTTTAATATACCAACAATCTTCGTTTAAGGAGACTATCAATTAATGCACATAATACAATGTATGGTTTAGGTGGATAATTAACATACATAACTTTAGCAGAAAAAATTAATTAATTCTAAAACAAGATCTGATATCCAAAAAATATAGAACAAAAAACTAATACATTTTTAACAAATAGTTTTTGCTTTCATATGATAAAATAAGATATTGGAGCATTATCTAGGTTGTTCAGGATGGAGTTACGATGGATGGAAAGGAGTGTTCTATCCTAAAGATTTAGATAATAAATATTGGCTTTCATATTATTCGAAAATTTTTGATTTTGTTGAAATAGATTCTACTTTTTACAAAATACCTTCTAAGTTTATGGTTAACAACTGGAATAAAAGAACACCAGAAAATTTTAAATTTGCTGTTAAATTTCCAAAAGTTATAACTCATGACAAACGTCTAAAAGATGTAGAAAAGGATATAGAACAATTTTATTATGCAATGGAACAACTATATGATAAGATACTTGTATTTCTGATTCAGTTACCTCCATCTTTACAAATTGCTGAAGGATTGGATTTAATTAAGAATCTACGTTACCAGTTAGATCCATCTTTTAGATATGCTATAGAGGTTAGACATCATAGTTGGTTCAATGAACTTTTTTACAATGTTCTCAAAGAAAGAAATTATTGTCTTGTCTGGAGTCAGCAAGATATTCTTACTACTCCTCCAATTTTAACTACTGATTTTGTATATTTGAGATTAATCGGAGATAGGAGCATCAATGAAAGGGATTTTGGTAAAATAAATAAAGACAGAACAAAAGAAATGCAATTATGGATTAATAAACTCGAAGATATTAAAAATAATGAAAAAAGGATTAAAAATGCTATAATATCAGCAAACAATCATTACGCTGGTTTTGGCCCAATGACTGCAAAGTTATTCTCAGAAATGATGAATTTGAAAGATCCCATAAGACCATTTCCTTTTTTGAATTACAAAATATCTTCTAATGAGACTACTATATTGGAAAATGAATGGAAGTATAGTATATACAAACAATCCCATTATAAGAATAAAACAAGACAAACGGATATTTCTGAATTCTTCGCATAAGATAATTTAATTATTCGTAACTAACTAACATTACAAATCAATTTGTTAAAAAAATTACTATCTTTAAGCATTTCAACCTTTGGACACTTTGATTGTTGGACCATAGATTCACTTTTACACATTCTTGATTCTTAAATTGGGAGTATTTTACATAAATAATAGCTCATACACAAATAGATTTCACTTTATCCTCTATTACTTTTCGGCTTAATCTATTAATGGGTTGCACCAAGATATTTGTATTAAGGAATTATAATAGATTAGAATCATTGAAATGACATAAACAATGTCGACTAAAGTAAAATAAGGATTGACGATAAAAAGCAAAGACTATAACAGGAACTGCTATACCTACCTTTGGAACAGCTTAAATTTTTTATACACTGTAGGATCTTTTAAATTAACCCTTGAATAATGTGTCACTTAACCAAAGAACATTAGTCTTTGAGGTTGAAGGCTTGGAGCATATGAAATAAGAGTGTATTTTGAGTATTATAAAACGAGAGAAAAATATCCAAAGTATTTTTAGACTCTTTAATTAATTAATTAATTTTTAATTCCTTGTACTAAGACTTGCAAAAATACGAAATTCTAGTTTTATTATTTAAATATTAAGGAAATAATTAATAGTTTCTTCTATTATTTTGAATGCAAGATATAGTTAAAATGAATTATTTATGCAAAAAGTACCTCTCATTCATATAACTTTTACATACAATAACCAAATTTTTAGTTATATTAGTCAATTTGTTTAAAAATATAAAATATTAGTAATTTGTCATTAGCGTTCTACACCAAATGCTAATTTTATTGTAGCATGATATTTACTAATACTACCTGTATTTGGGTCTACGACAGCAGTTTTACTTACAACCTCGAGCCCTGTGATTCCTCGTATTGTTTTCGTTGCCTCTTGGAGCGCAACTTCTACTGCCTCCTGCCATCCTTTATCAGAACTACCAACAAGTTCTACAACAGTTGCAATTGATTCAGACATAGTTGTTATCGGTTTTTGCAATTATTAAATATTGTCATTGGAAATGTACTTTAACTATGGATATAGTAAATTAAAAGGATTTGTAAAAAAAATTAAAATCCTAGCATGAGAGAGACGAGTTTTTGTTAATAGAGTCTGTCCTTTTACTTTTATTATTTGTACAATCTCTATAACTTGAAATTTATCTATCATCCAATCTAAGAATAAATATCGCTAGAGTAAAAGATTAATTAAAATATTTCATACTCAAAAAACCATAGCCTGTATATATGTATACATAAAACCATGACAGAGTATACACATATACATAAACACACAGGCTATGGTTTATGATAGGTTTCCCAATGTAGTGGATTGAAAATTTAATCATATCCAAGATATTTAAAAATGAGTAAACAAGGTTAACAATCAATTTTATAATGAAATTGTCATAGCCTGAACAAATAGCATAGAGAGTTTTTATAGATATTACACATTACCTGTCCAGACTATGAGAAACATGATTTTTCCATATTTGATGAGAGAAGTTTTTGAAAAGAAAGGAACATTTTATTTTAGGTTAAAGAAGAAGCAAAAATCTGGATAAGAGTGATATGAGTATTAATCATCCTAATACACCATTTACTTTTGACGAAAACAATAACTTTGTTAAACATTAAGCATTATCACAATTTCTTATATACTTCTAATAAAATTTATTAAATTATCCAAAGTAATTGGATAAAATATAAGAAGTGAGAGTATTACAACTGTTATAACATTTTTATATAATGTTACTATAATCTGTGGATTTTTCTAATTATATTTAAAGTTAATGTACTAAGTAACAAATTAATTATTATAGCAATGATATTATATATTAAATAATATACAAATCCTGTAACTATTAAATTAGATATTGATAATAATAAAGTATGTCATCTCATCATTCAGGGGCTTATATATGTGAGTCCTGTGACTTGGATTTTAGTTCTAAAGAAGAAGTTGAGGAACATAGATTAAAAGAACATAGCAGCAGCAGTCCTACTAATAGAGAAACTAAATTGTAAATAGAAGTTAATTAAAATGTACTTTCCATAAACGTTTTTCTGTAGAAAGTAAAGATGACAATTTCTCATAGTAACCAAAGCCACATTCGTCTAAAACAACTTCAAAATCAAATTTTTCTCTGGAAAATAAATGATCGTTTTCTTCTTTTTGAATTTGCGATTTTAAAGCAGTAGTGATCTTATTGGATATACTATTAATAGAATAGACATGCCAGAAATTATTAGCTGTTCTTAATCTCGATAAATGCTGCCTTAAATTTGCTTTATTTGTTAATGAACCAGTATAGTAATTGTTCATCAGTTCAATATTTACATCGATCCATGATGGAGTTCTCCAAGAAGCAATTTTTTGGAAACCAAATTCTTCATACTCACAACCTCCATTTATGCCACATTGACCTCCAGAGTCAAATGTAGTTATTATACAATTTGCCAGTTTAGCAACATATTTGCGAAAATCAATACCAGGTTGCATCCATCCAACAAAGGCTAAATCAAATTTGTGGTTATTTGTGAAAAATTCAATTGGAATTGAATATATGTAATCGGGTTTAGTCTTTTTTAATAAATAAAGAGGCAATAGATTTTGTTCTATACCTATAGATTGTGGTAAATATTTTCTTATTCTTCTTAGGAAATCTCCATTACCACATCCAATATCAATATATTTTGGATTCTCAGAAAGAGCTTTGGCAATTGATATTACACGTAGAACATCAATTTTTCTATAACAAAAATAGGTTCCAGAAAATAATGGGAATATAAATCGTTCATGATGATAAGGAGATGGTTTTTTTAGTTGGTATTGTTTGTAAAATTCATATGCTTTAAGAATATCGTCAAATGAAAAAGACATAAATTAACAAGATAATAGTAAGAATATGTTTATAATAATTTGGATTATTGTTAACAATTAGTTGAAGATCAGTTATAGATTAGAAAAAAACTTATTATAACAGTGTTTAAAAATCCCAAAAGGCTTATTAATCTATATCATTAACTGTTACTATGGGTAGAAGTTTTAGTGACTGGTGGAATACTGTTCCAGCAGATTTAAAAGAAAAAGCTCGTAGAGGGGACGAAAATAATAAACCATTACTGAACCAAGTTAATTATGTTCTTCTTCATTTGCACTTAGCAGGAAAGCATGATGCAAAACCATCACATGATGAACTAAAGGATTGGCTTCATAGTGGACAAGTAGACGTATTGAGAATGGCTGCTAAAAAATAAAATATACTTTTAGTTTTTTATTACATAAAATTTTTTATCCTAATCTTATACTGCTGCTGCATTTTTAACCTTAATATATATTATAACACTGTTTTGGTATCGACATAGGGTTTAAATAGTTTCGCCAACATCGGACCATTAGTGAAATATTGAATGACAATTGCAATACTTCCAGATGTTGATGAACAAAGATGTATTGGATGTGCACTTTGTGTAGAAATTTGTACTGCTCTTGGTCCAGATGTTCTCAGAGTAAAACCTGTAGAAGGTTGGAAAAGAGGTAAAGCCTTTGTATTTTATCCAGAAAGATGCATTTCTGATGGTGCTTGCGTAGGAGTTTGTCCAACACATGCAATATTCTGGATGAGACCAATGGAATACACACCAGGACAACCAGTCCCATTACACAAAAACGGTGTATTTGACAAGGGCTGGGAAGAAGGTTAAAAACACAATACACTACAATCAAATAAAAAATTTCAACTCATTTTTTATATTTTTGTTGTAGGTTTTTTTTATCTATACTTTTTAGATTTAGTAGTTATATTTTATTAGATATGGTATGATACGAATAGGAATTACAGGTAATCCTGGTGTTGGTAAACATACAATAGCTGATTTGCTTTCTAAAAAAATAAGAAATAGTAAAATAATTGACATAAACAAAATAATTATATCAAATCAAGCTCTCAATTATGAAACATTCGAAGCTGATTTAAAAAAAACTAGATTATCCTTATTAAAAGAATTAATTAATGATAATGTAATAGTAGTTGGACATCTTTTACCATACGTAATAAAAAGAAATGAATTAGATTTTATAGCTATACTAAGAAAATCACCGTATTCTTTGATAGATGTGTATGAGAAGAGAAAATATTCTAATAAAAAATTACAAGAAAATATACTCTGTGAAATTCTAGGCATATGTTTTTATGATACTTTAAAGGTATTTGGTAAACTGAAAATTTCTGAAATAGATACAACTAGTAATGATCCGGAAGAATCAGTGAAGAAAATTATTTATCATTATGATTACAAATCCAAGAGACAAATAGGTTTAGTTGATTGGTTAGATGTAATCTCTAAAAATGGAGATAATAGAAAATTTTTATACATTAACTAAATATAAAAAATGTTAAATTAGGATAAAAAAACGGGAGATATTGAAATTATATATAGCTCCTATTATAACCACAATAGAATTAGCTTGTCTGTAGCATTTAGGAAATTTGGAGAGGAATCAATTCAATTTTTAGGAAAGAAGGTATCTATAGAAACCTCAGATAAAAAAACATATAGTGGGACATTAATTGGAATAAACGAAAGATTAGATATAATATTAGAAGATTTAGAAACTAGTGGAATAATAAAAATAATCATAAATGGTTCATTTGTAAAGGAAATTCGATTAATGGAAAAACCATTTGATTTAAAAGCTCTTGCAGAAAGATTTTCAAGGGTTTTTCCAGGTTTAGTAAAAGTGAGAGAAGATGTTAGAGCTATTATAGTTATGGATAAAATCAAAGTTACACAGAATGGCATTGAAGAAGGTACAGGACTGGCTGCCGATAGAATAAAAGCAATTTATGACGAATTTATAAGGGAGACAAAGAAATAACATTGTCGTTTGAGGTCAGACATAGTGACCTAGGCGGACGAATAGGAAAATTAAATACAGCACATGGAATCATAGATACACCAGCATTTATTCCAGTGGTTCATCCCATAAATCAAATAGTAGATGTAAAATTACTCAAAAAAATGGGATTTAAAGCAATTATTACTAATGCATATATCACTCTAAAACACTATGGAGATAACGCTCGGAAGAAAGGAATTCATAGAATAATTGATTTTGATGGTATTGTGATGACAGATTCTGGGGGTTATCAAGTGCTAGAATATGGAAATATTGATATAGGACCTATTGAAATGGCAAAATTTGAAATAGACATAAAAACTGACATAGCTGTTCCTTTAGATAAACCAACAGGCTTCGGACTTGAATATAGTAAAGCAATTAAATACGTTAATCAAACAATTAGTAATGTTAAAGAAACTGTTGAAGTAATTAAAAATAATAGTTGTAATACCAATGAAATAAATACCATATGGGCAGGGCCTGTTCAAGGTGCGGAACACTTAGATTTAGTAGAACGGTCTGCAAAACTCTTTGATGATATGAATTTTCAATTAATGGCTTTAGGAAGCCCCGTTGAGTTGATGGAAGCCTATGAATTTGCTAAACTTTCTGAAATAATTTGTACTTTAAAAAAAACGATTCCGTCTAAACCTATTCATCTTTTTGGAGCTGGGCATCCCTTAACCATTCCATTAGCAGTTGCATTAGGATGTGATATGTTTGATTCTGCATCATATATTTTATATGCTAAAGATAATAGATATATGCATTCAAATGGAACTACAAGATTAGAAGAAATTACATATTTCCCATGCTCTTGCCCGATTTGTAATTCTTATACCCCACATGAGTTATTGGAAACTACTGAGATTGAACGAATTATTCAATTATCTTTACATAATTTATACGTCTTAAAAAAGGAAGTGAATTCGGTAAAGCAATCAATACTGGATGGAAGGCTGTGGGAGTATATAATGAGCAAGGCTCACAATCATCCAAAATTAATGGATGCTGTTAGATTATTTAAAAACTTTGATTACCTGGAAGATGGTACACCAATCTATAAAGATAAAGCCATTTATTTTAATGAACCATATGATCAATATAGACCAGAAGCAAAAAGATTTCGAAAAATGGTAACAAAATATATTATTAACAATAAAAATAAACTAATTTTATATCCTGAAACAAAAATACATCCATTTTACGCCTCTAAAAATTTCATCAAAATCAAAGAACTATTCTCTGATGGGGAAGTTTTTTCATATAATCCATTTTTAGGAATTATTCCTGCTGAGATATCAGATATATTTCCAGCATCACACAATATCATATCGGTAGAAAATGATTCTCAAAGTTTTGCAGCAAATTATTCGACATTCATTGATGCAATGAAGTTTTTTTTAAAAGTTAACCAGGGTAAAAATATAATAATTATAGCAAATGAATTTATGAAACAAATTATTTATTATTTTTATAGTCAACAAAATATTATTGAAATTTTTAACTCAAGAATCAAAATAGTAGATTACAAAGAAAATATTATATGTGAAATATCTGATATACAATAAGATCTTTTAAATTAAATAAATTTTCTCTTTGGCAGAACATTTATACTAAATTTATATTAAAATCTGTATGTACTTTATTTTCATAATCTGAAATATGTGATTCTAGTTGCAATGTCATTCCAATTTCATCTAAACCTTCTAATAACATCTTTTTCTTAGATGGGTCTATTTGAAATTTTAATTGTCTTGAACTTGGTTTTAATTCTATCTGTTCTTTATTTAAATCTACTTTAATAATACAATCAGGATTATCAAAAAGATTTTCTATCTCTTTTTTTGGCAATATTATTGGTAATATACCATTCTTTATACAGTTACTATAGAAAATATCAGCAAATGAAGGAGAAATAATAACTCTAAAACCATAATCCATTATTGCCCATACTGCATGTTCTCTAGAACTTCCACTTCCAAAATTATCTAATGTAAGAAGAATAGGATACTCTGAATATCGGGGGTTGTTTAATACGAAGCCCTTTTTAGGTTCACCATTCTTATTGTAACGCCAATCATAAAATAAGTATTTTCCGAATCCGATTTTTTGTGTTAATTTAAGAAATTGTTTTGGGATTATCTGATCTGTATCAACATTAACATATGGAAAAGGTGTTGCTTTACTTTCAAAATTTTGAAATGGTTCCATAATAATTGATTTAGAGGATATATTGAATATTTATATCCATTCTCGAACATCAACAAAATGTCCTTCTATCGCTGCTGCTGCTGCCATAACTGGACTTACCAAATGAGTTCTACCTCCAACTCCTTGCCTTCCTTCAAAGTTTCGATTTGATGTACTAGCACATCTTTCACCAGAGGAAAGAATATCCGGATTCATCCCCAAACACATACTGCATCCAGATTCTCTCCATTCAAATCCACTCTCTATAAAGATTTTATCTAATCCTAATTTTTCTGCTTCTAACTTGACCGATTGAGATCCTGGTACAACCATAGCATGAACTTTTGGTGAAACTTTTCTTCCTTTTACAATAACAGATGCTTCAATAAGATCTTCTAATCTAGAATTTGTACATGAACCTATAAACACTCGATCAATACAGATATCAGTAATTGGAGTACCAGATTTTAAATTCATATATTCAAGTGCTCGGATAGCAGCCTTTTTTTCATCTTCATTACCCATAGCGTATTCATCAACATATGGAATTATGCCAGTCACATCAACAACCATTGAAGGATTTGTTCCCCAACTCACTTGTGGAGAAAGATTTGATATATTTACTTCTACTTTTTTATCAAAAATAGAATTATTATCGGTTTTTAAATTCTCTTTCCAATATGTAACCATTTTTTCAAACTTTTCGCCCTTAGGGGAGTATTCTCGATTACGTATATATTCAAAGGTTATTTCATCAGGAGCAATTAATCCTGCTCTAGCTCCGGCTTCTATTGACATATTACACATGGTCATCCTTTTTTCCATTGAAAATTTCTTTATAATATCACCACGGTATTCAACTACTGTTCCACTACCTCCACCTATACCTATTTTACGAATGAGTGCTAATATAATATCTTTAGCTGATACTGCCAGTGAATTTTTTGGTTTACCGAAAAAATTTACTTCCATGGTTTTTGGTTTAGTTAGCCAAAGGCATTGAGTTGCAAGTACATGTTCTACTTCACTAGTACCAATTCCGAAAGCAAAGGCTCCAAAAGCTCCATGCGTAGAAGTATGACTATCTCCACAAACTATAGTAGCGCCTGGAAGGGTTATTCCCAGTTCAGGACCTATAACATGAACGATACCTTGATTAGGACTATCCAAATCAAATAAACGTATACCAAATTCTTTACAGTTTTCTACTAATGTATTAATCTGCCTAGCAGAGATTTGATCAACTATTGGAAGACTTCTGTTTGTAGTAGGAACATTATGGTCCATAGTAGCAAAAGTCAAATCCGGTCTTCTAACTTTTCTATTATTTGTTCTTAGACCATCAAATGCCTGTGGTGATGTAACTTCATGGATTAAGTGTCGATCTATATAAAGTAAATATGAATCAGGATTTATCGATTCGTTAATACTTTTAGAATCTGGATATACTATATGATTATCCCAAATTTTTTCAAAGATAGTATGTGACATATGTTATATATTATATAATAGTAAAATATAATCATATAACATCCTAACGAATGAAAAAATACTTATGTAGTATTGAACTGATTAACTTTGATTAAGATGCATGTACAAGATAATAGATATTCTGAGTATATAGCAAATCAGATTAAAAAAGGAACAACTACTTGTGCTCTTTCATGTTCAGATGGTGTTGTATTAGCTGCTGATACTCGTGCCAGTGCTGGTATGTTTATAGCTGATAGGCGTGTAATGAAAATTCAAAAAGTTGATAACCATTTAGGAATGACTATTGCAGGAGGAGTAGCTGATGCTCAGAATCTTGTAGATACAATGCGATATAATGCAAACTTATATAGAATATCTAACAAAAGGATAATTCCAGTTCAATCAGCTGCTAGATTATGTTCAAATATTTTGTTTAATCAAAGATATTTTCCATATTATGTTCAGATTATCATGGCAGGATACGAAGGTAAGGGTACTGGTCAGATTTATAATATTGATTTGTTTGGATCATTAACTGAAGAAAAATTTATTTCTACAGGTAGCGGATCTCCTGTAGCTTATGGTTACTTAGAAAGTGAATTTAAAGAAAATATGAGTGTAGATGAAGCATATAAAGTAGCTTTGCAAGCGATAGCCGCAGCAATTAGAAGAAATGCTGGTACCGGAGATGGAATAAATGTTGTTATAATAGATAAAAACGGCTATAGAGAACTATCGAAAGAAGTAAAAGAGGCTGTTAAAGTAGTATTCTAAAATACTTTATTTTTTATTACTAATTTTAAAATTTAAAAATTCATTATAAATAGAAAGTGCATCATTCTCGTCTTTTGCTCCTACTATAGTTGCTGTGCCACTAGTCATAAAGCTTATAGATAGTTGTTGTGATGGATTACTATTATTAGTCGTTACAGTTATTCCCAAAGACCCTCTAGATTTTATATTATATCCTAATAATTCTGCATTGTTTATTACTTTATTTAAATTTACTATAGAAGTTATTTGTGAGGGTGTCACAGTATAAGTTCTTTTGCCTCTATCTCTACCACATAGTTCTTCAATAATAAGTTCTTTTTCTGGCTGTATTTCTTTTATTATTTTTTCTTTTCCACATGCTGAGCATTCATCATGCCTTAACATTTTAATGCGTTCAAATGATAGCTCATTTAAATCAATATATAATAAAGTATTTACCAATGAAGGTTTTTGTCCCAACAATATTTTTATCGCTTCAGATACTTGGATACCACCAACCAAATACAAAATAGAAGGATGAACACCTTCTGTACTACATGTAGGCATATCATCCTCCGATAAAGCAGGAAATATACAACGAAGACATGCAGATTGATTTGGAAGAATTGTGCATACTGAACCAAGCATTCCTAATGCACCTGCATAAATGAGTGGAATATGTTGCTTAATACAGGCATCGTTTAAAGCATATCTTGCATCAATACTATCAAGTGCGTCTATAACAACATCAAATCCTTTTACTATATTTTCTGCAGTGTGAGTAGTAATTGAAATAGGAAGTGCTTCAATCTCTACATCCGTATTCCTCCTTTTCAAATGTTCTATTGCTGCTTCAACTTTGACTTTTCCAATATCTTCTTCAGTATACAAATGTTGTCGATGTAAGTTAGATATTTCAACTACATCTCTATCTACAATACGGATCTTTCCAACACCCATAGCAGTTAATTGAGTTACAACTGGATTTCCAATTCCACCGACTCCAACAACGCAAACTTTGGAGTTTCTAAGTTTTTCCATTCCAATAAATCCTATTTCTTCTAACATTATTTGCCTAGAATAACGTTGGAGATCTTGACTACTAAGTTCTATATGTTCAATTTTAGTTTCATTAGCTCCTCCAGCTACTGCAGGCAGTATATAAATTGAATCACCATCTTTAAGTGATGTTGTCATTCCATCTTTGTTAAAGCGCATATTTTTTCCATTTATATAGATATTTATAAGAGCTCGAGGTTTGCCGTTAAGATCTAATACTCTACGTTTAAAATCATCACCTAAATTATCAGATGCTTTATTAAAGGCATCGTGTAAATCTTGTACGTCTAATAATATTTTTTTTTCTCCAGAACCTTTATTTAAAACAGATGGAATTATAAATTCAATTTTTGCCATTTATATCTTCACTTTTTATTTCACATATATTATTCATATTATTTTTTATTATCTAATTATTGTAGAGACCATTTGGACATCGGGTTTAACAGTAGAGGGTTTTGGTAGCATACCTACTATAGCTTCAGTAGATTTGAGACCGTTACCAGTAACATAACAAACTATATTTGCATCTCGGTCTATTTTACCACTTTCAACTAATTTTTGAAGAACAGCTACAGATACTCCACCTGCGGGTTCTGTGAAAATACCTTCAGTCTTAGATAATTTAAGTATCCCATTGACTATTTCTTGATTTGTAGCTGATTCAGCAATACCGTGATATTGTTTTAACCTTTTTAAAACATAAATTCCGTCTCCTGGATCACCTATAGCAAGGCTTTTTGCAATAGTATTTGGTTTTTCTACAGGGAATATTTCGTTGCTATTTGATTTAAAGGCATCTACTACAGGTGAACATCCATGAGGTTGTGCAGCAATAATCTTTAAATTAGAAACATCATTAACCAATCCTATTTCGCATAATTCCTCAAAGCCTTTACAAATTGCATTTAACATTGCACCACTACCAACAGGAATTACTAGATAGTCTGGTACTTGCCAATTAAGTTGCTCTGCTACTTCATAAGCAAGGGTTTTTGATCCTTCAACATAATATGGCCTCATATTAATATTCACTATACCTATTCCTTTTGAGTCTCCAATTACAGATGCTACTCTATTGGCATCGTCATAAGTTCCATCTACAGCAACAAACTCTGCACCATAAGCTAATGCCTGAGAGATTTTTACAGGTTCTAAATCCGCAGGCGCAAATATATAGCAAGGAAGTCTAGCCACTGCAGCATGCGCAGCAGTAGCAGATGCAAGATTTCCTGTTGAAGCGCAACCTACTGCTTTTAGATTAATTTCTTTTGCTCTAGATACAGCAACACCTGCAGGTCTGTCTTTGAAAGAAAAGGTTGGATTAACAGAATCATTTTTAATGTATAAAGATTTTAATCGCAAATCTGTACTAAGGTTTGTAGATTTTTGTAAAGGAGTAAAACCTGAATTAATGCTAACTATGTTATTTTTATCTTTTATTGGTAAGAGTTCAAAATATCTCCAATAGGTTTTTTCTGTCCGCGATTCAAATAATTCTCTTTTTATATTAGTAGGATAGATATACTTAACATCAAGAGGTCCAAAACAATCTTCGCAAATGTATCTAAATTGAGGTTTATATTCTTTTTTGCATTCTCTGCATATCAAAGACTGTATTATTCCCATTTATACTAATGCAGTTAAAATACAAGGTAAATAAGGTTCTCTAAACAAAAATTTAGTAATACTATAATTTGATAATATAAAAAAAATAGAATATTGAAACTAAATAATACAATATTATTCTTAACTATGGTAATTATATAAAAATATTATAATTATAATATATTTTTTAATAATTTTTATCTTTTAGAAGATTATGAAAACAAGAATTATTTCCGGTATGACATATAGGTTTATTGGAATTTACAATATATACTAATGCATCAGCATCACAATCAACCAGGATTTTCTCAATAGGTTGGATATTTCCTGATTCTTCACCTTTCATCCATAATTTTTTATTAGAGGTACTCCAAAACCATGCATTGCCAGTCTTGATAGTATTTTCAAGAGCCTCTCTATTAACATATGCAAGCATAAGAATATCTTTAGTCATTTGATCTTGAACTATTACAGGTAATAATCCCCCCCGTTTTGTAAAATCAAGATCTTCCAACACTTTAAATTGCATAATATCCTTATTTTATGTTCAATTATAAAAAAGTAATTATGCAAAATATTTAATATGATTTTAGTTTTCTTATCATCATTATTTCAAAAACAAATTAAATTTATTTAATGATTTAACATAAGTAAGCAATGTTGATGAACATAAATACAAATGACAATAATATTCTGCATATAGGGTTCGATGATACAGACTCAACATTGGGAAAATGTACTACTCATTTAGCATTCAAAGTTACATCTTATCTTTACAAAAAAAATGTGAAATTTTTAGATTATCCTTTGTTAATAAGATTAAATCCCAACATTCCATGGAAAACTCGTGGAAATGGCGCGGTTTGTTTGAGAATAATGACTAAAGCTAAAAATAATAAAAATATAATTGATTTTATTAAAAATGAGCTAGAAAACAATTCTGAAATTGGTAAAGGTGCTAATCCCGGATTGGTTTGTTTGCAAAGCAAAGAGATTCCTGATGAAATCAAGGAATTCCATAGACTTGCAATGTTTGATATACTTAGTAAACAAAAAGCAATAAAACTAGCACAAAAATATGATTTAAAATATTTTAGTTTTGGGAATGGTCAAGGATTAGTTGGAGCTATAGCTGCTATTGGATGTTTATTAAATTCAGATCATACATTTGAGATATTAACATATAGAAAAATTAAAAATTGTGGAACTCTCAGAATAATCGATCCAGTAAATGTTATTCGTCTCCACAATACAACATTCCCCTCTACCTTTAATAGTTATGATTACATACATAAACGAGTTCTTATATTACCACATGGACCTGATCCAGTGTTTTGTGGAATTAGAGGAGAAGATCCTCTGATATTACATAATAGTTTAAAAATTTTGGAAATCGAAGAAGATCTAGCAGGATATATGATTTATCGTTCTAATCAAGGAACTGGAATGCATTTACAAAATGAATTGAAATTGTCTAAGATAAAATCTTTTACTTCTGGATATGCTAACTGTGTAATAGTAACAAATCCACAAATTATTCAAGGTGGACATGTATTATTTACCGTTGAAGACAAATTAAAAAATATTTGTTTGGCAGTAGTATATGAACCAACTGGATTAACTAAAATTGCTTCACAATTACATATAGGAGATCAAATAGAAATAGGATTTGGTGTTAGAAAAGCTACTGCAAAACATTCAAAGGTATTAAATATTGAATATATTTTTATCCAACAACTCGCACAAATTTATAATACTGTTAATCCAATTTGTATAACTTGTAAAAAGAGGATGAAATCAGAAGGAAAAAATAAAGGGTACCAATGCAAAAAATGCAAAATAATCGATAAAAATTGTAAAAAAATCCTCCTAATAAAAACAAGATCAATTAAGGAAGGATTATACATCCCTACATTAAAAGCACATCGACATTTAACTAAACCTTTTCACAGATATGGAAAAGAAAAGACTAAATTTTTTGAATTTGGCAATGAAGAATTGTATCCGAAATGGTTTGAAAGATTTAGATAAACCAAAAAACAAATAGCGGGGGGTTGATTTGAACTTACGGCTACCGTAAAGCAATATTTACTGAGGTAGAAACCGCTCTGCGGGTTATGAGCCCGCCGGGATAACTTTGCCTATTATATATCTGGCTTCCCCACCCCGCTGATTCCTTTTTTGATTTTACAACTATATATCTCTGCCTATTGAAATTTAAAATATTTTTCGATAATTTTTCAAAAACATTATTAAATAATTTATAATATTTATAAGGAATTATTCTATTTGTTTAATTATTTATAATGCTTTTTTCTATATCAGTATATTAATCAAAAAGTTTTGGCAAGGATATAGAAAAAGTTTTAGGCTGATGGATGCGGGAGGTGGGATTTGAACCCACGAACTCCTAAGAGATGAGGTATCTTAGTCAAATGCTAAACTTCTGAGCATCGTGTCAGATTAAATCTGATCTCACGCCTTTGACCATGCTTGGCAACTCCCGCTTTCTATAATGTAATTCCTGAGTGAAATAATAAATTTTTCATTTAATAATCCTTTAAAAAAGTAAATAAGAAATAATTAATTATTAAATTGCCTAAACATTAAAAGCTCTACTTAACATTATTAACTCTGGACCACTGGTCATATTTCCAACTACAACTGACTTAGAATTAGCAATAATACCTGATGCCAGAAAAGGGATTCCACCATTAATTGTTACTGGTTCAACATTAACATTTAATATATCAGAAATTGTCTTAATTTCATCATCTGATGCATTAGGATAAGCTGCAGCACCCTTATTTGTGGCAACTATCATTGCTCCTGTTTGAATATATCCAGAAATAGTCATAGAGATAACGGATACCCCCAAAATATCTTGTATTTGAGTTTTGACATCATTACATAAAGGTGACACTATAGCTCCATGATCGTTTGTAGCTATTAAATTACCTATTGCAGTATACTTACTTTTTAAGCGTTCAACATTTAATTGACTTTTTTCTTTTAATATATTAATCTCTTCGTCTGAGGTAATGGAAGAAACTAATATCCCATTATTATTCATAACCATCATTGGCCCTAATAATCGTGTGTCAGCAATTGAAACATAAATATTATCTGTAACTTCTAAATATTTTGATAACATAGTAGTTTTTGTTGGAGCAAATCCTAATGGAAGTACTATGAACTGATCATTACATTTCACAAAAATTCCAATATTTGGACTTTTATAATATGCATATTTGTAAATTCCCAAGATCTAACAATTATTATAAATATTAATATGAACTTATTGGAATATTATAATTCATATAAAAAATATAGAATAGAGAATTAAATTCATCTATCTATAACTTGTCCAAGACCAAGTTTGATTGTTAATGGATCAGACAATGGCTGTGTTTTTTCTAAATTAGTCAATTGTATAACTGCTGTAATTGTTTCAATAGATTTATCTGCAATATTGGTCGCAAGTTTTATAGATTCCGTACTATTATAATTAAAGCCCTGTGGATAGGAGGATGTTTTTAGCAACGTTCCGTTAATAGAGTATATTTTCATTACAGCATTAATTGTTTTATTATTTAATCCAGAAGTATCATTTGTAGTGAGAGATTTTAGAAGCACTTTTACCTGATTATCTTGATTTAAAGGAGATATAAAATGAGCATAATCTATCTCCATAGGAAACGTTTGTATAACACCATAAGATTCTTTTATTATATTATTTTTATTCTCGAGCGAAAATGATTGAAAAAGACAAATTGATGAAATAGATAACAATATAAAAAATACAATAAAATTTTTATTGAATTGATTTAGAATATTGAAATTATTCATAGACCATTATTTGGATTAATATCTTTAGAATAACATTGATGTTAAATTAATTTGACAAAATACTATATGATTACAATAGTGAAAATAAGATTTAAAAAATCTTTTTAGTTTGTTTGTGTTATTTTAAAGCTCCCGTCAACAATTTGAATAATATATTTATTATTTTTAAAAAATAATTCAAGTTTGTCTTCTGTTTCTTTGATATCCACAAGTTCTTGACCTTTCATATCAGTAAATTCTACCATAAGTTTATGACGAGTTACTATTATTTAGATTATTTGAATTGTTAATAATAATAATAATATGATCATGTTCATCATGAATGAATGAAGGAATGAATTAATGAACTAGCACTTCAAATAATTTTTAAATACCTTTTTTTAATTTCATATTAGTTCATCGTTCATCATTCCTCACCATCACGTATCCAATTAAGTATTTCTGTTTGCTCTGTTATTAGACTATAGTAGGCTATATGTAATAAGCCAAGAAAAACTCAAATAAAATATAGTCTTCTATCTATTATTATTGATTTGCACTTTATTAGAGTACTATGATTTTTACTTATATCAGATTAAAATTTTCTAATAATACCAACCTTGATAAAAAAACGCCTTACTATAAAGGGTATTAAGTCCTATTTCTTTGGATACTTAGCCTCAATTCTTTTAATATCTTTTAATTTTATAAGGACAATTTTTTGGATCTAGCATAATCTAGCATTTTAATTATTCAATTCAATTTTTTCTTCTTTTCGTTTATCTCATCCTATAGATTAAGAGGTGAGACATATGAAAGAACTGATCGTCTACACACGCACGCACGCAAGCATACCATCCATATTAACGGTAAGAATCTCGATTACCAATTTTTCCGATTTTGGCAAGTAATTGGATTCAAATATATTGATTGAAAGTAAATATCAAAAATATTGCTGGCAATTGAAGCATATAATTTATCTAAAATTTATAAAGATACGCGCGTACCAGCTTTAGATAATATATCATTAAAAATCGATAAAGGGCAAATTTTCACATTATTAGGAAGAAACGGTGCTGGAAAAACTACATTTGTAAGAATTTGTGCAACTCAATTGTTACCAACATCTGGTACGTTGAAAGTTTCAGGTTATGATGTAATAAGTCAAGCAGAACATATAAGGAAATTTATCTCTGTGGTTCCTCAAGAAGGAAGACCATTACGAGCACTTACTCCTTGGGATCATGTTTATAATTGGCTCAAGATTAGGGGAGAAGAGAAGTCTATTGCAAAAATAAAAACTGAAAAAATATTAGAAAGATTTGAATTACTTAAAGTAAAAGATAAACCTGCAATGAATTTGTCTGGGGGAATGAAACAAAAGATTTTAGTAGCAATGGCTACTGCTGTTGATGTAGATTTATTATTTCTGGATGAACCTACAATTGGTCTAGATCCAGTTTCAAGACGGCAAGTTTGGAGCTTAATGCAAGATTTGAAAAAAGAAGGTAAAACTATATTACTTACAACTCATTATATGGATGAAGCAGAAATATTATCTGATAAAATAGTTATAATAGATAATGGTAAAATTGTAAAAGAGGGAAATATTAATGATTTACGACAAATAATTCCCCAAAATATTCGTATGGATATATCCAAAAAAAATATTGATGTTGAACAATTGAAAAGTTATGGAAATGTAGTAGAAATAGGCACAGATATTATTAGGTTATTTACCTTTGAATCTCACATAGGTGAATTATCTAACCTAGCTATAAAAAATAATATATCCTTTAATATATCACCTATAACACTTGATGATATATTTGTATATTTAGTAGGAAATTCTATAAAAAATAATTGAAGTGATATTAAAAAGATTAAGGATAGTTAAAAAGAAAATTTAATTGAATTGAATTTTAATCTTATTTAATTCGTCTAATGCTTTAGCAATCTGTTCATCATTTTCATTTCCATACATCACTAACAAACGATCATTATTCTTAAGGATGTAATCTGAAATAGATTTAGTTGAATTTCCATTGATGAATGTTCTTAGTTTGTTATTATTATTATTATCAGGGCAATATTCTGTTCCATTAGTAAAGACCAGACAATTATTTTTCTTGTCTATATCCATTTTGATACTTTTTAAAAAATCCGCAAAAGTAACATTTGTTGCATGTCTATGTAGTGTAGTGCCATCACCGTTTTCAACATGAATATAATCAGATTGTACTTGGTATTTTGGTTGACTAAAATCTATATTTTTGCCATTTACTTTAACTAAAAATGCTGCATGTTCATGTGCAGAGCCTAAAGGTCCGAAACCGGCAACAGATAGAGTATTTTGAGAAAATACATACATTGAAATTATAGCAATAATAACAATTGCAGCTATAATTGGAAGAATAACTGTTTTTAAGTTTTTACTCCTTTTTTTTCTTGATATATCTAAATAGCTCTTTTTCTTTTTATTATCATCATCTTTATTGTTCTTTTTCTTTTTGTTAGACATGATAAATTGATTGATTGAATAATATTGTATTATATAGCACTTTCGGAAACATGGAACTGAACTGTTTTTAAGAATAATATTAAAATTATACTAATTTTATTCTAAGAATAATAATACGACAGTATAGTCTCATATCTTTCATTTGGATCTACATATTAGGAATTAAATATCGATAGAACATTAATCTAAGCAATAATGTATAATATCCTAATTCTAATTTTTATTTATTTCAATCATTCATTAAAATCTATATAATATTTGTGTCTAACTACAACAAATGTTCTTTCTTTTACGAGAGTAAATATATACAATATCTAATGTATATTAAGTGATTATGTATAATATAATATAATGTAATGTAATGTAAGCTTCAAATCTTAGAATATTTATCTCAAGATTATTATATCCATATTGGATTGTCAAAGTCATTATTAAGTAAGTTTTATTTAATTGGAATAATTAAACATTATAAACTTGATATAGTAAAACAATTCTAATTTACAAGGCAAAATTAGAATTTAAAACTAACTAATAGAGAAATTAATTTGAAACAGTAAAATACAAAAAGAAGGAAACAATTGTATAGATAAATGTTTTTTTTTATAAGCCCCATAGGTCTTGGTCATGCAGCAAGGGATATAGCAATAATTCATAATTTAAACTTTAAAAATGATGATAATAAAGTAAATTTTGTTACCGGCTCTGCAGCATATACATTTTTAAAAAGTTATGGATGGAAAGCCTTTAATTTATACGATCCACCTAAATTTGAAATCGAATCTGGAAAACTAAATCATTCCTTTAGATGGTTAATAAAGTATTTTTTATATTATAAAAAATGCAAAGAAATTGCAACAAACATTATAGATGCGAATCTTGAAAAACTAATAGTCAGTGACGAAGACTTTGCATCAATTTCTATCGCAGAGGAAAAAAATTTAAGAAGAATTCTAATTACAGATATAATTAAGACGAGTTTTACCAAAGGTATAACATCAATAATAGAAAAAAAAATGAACAAGAAATTATGTCAAATTATAAAGAAATGTGATTGCGTAATAATACCTGATTATGGAGATGATACAGAAAATTTTAGATACGTTGGACCAATTGTAAGGGAAATTCTCGAAAGTAGGGAAACATTACGTAAAAGATTTAATTTTACTAAAAAAACAATTGTTGTAAGCGTTGGTGGAACTGATGCTGGAAAATACCTAATAGAAAAAGTTATTGATTCTTTTAGAAGATTAAAGAGAAAATTAGATATAGACCTTATTGTTGTAACTGGGCCCACTCTAGAAATAAATCCAGCTGAAGATTTTCATTTGTTAGGATATGTACCTAATTTGAATGAATATATTTATGCTTCTGACTTAATAATATCATTAGCAGGTAGATCTACAATGGACGAATCCATAGTTTATAACATTCCTGGAATATTTATACCTCTTAAAAATCATTATGAGCAAGAAGAATGTGCCAAAAGGCTGGGCTTTGAATATAAAGATGTATTAAGACTTGATAAATTAATTGAGGAAAAACTTAGCTCAAATTCGAACATGAGAAAAAATAATGTGAGCAATGGAGCAAAAAAAGCGGCTGAGATCATATCAAGTTTTATTTAGATGTTATACATTAATAATATAACAAAAATTACAATAGGATAGGTATAACGTATGACTGAAGTTATTGTTGCAAAATTTGGAGGAAGTACTATTGGCCAGAATGGTGATCAAATACCTACTGTGATAGAAAGAATAAAGGCTATGAGAAAAGAAGAGAAAAAAATTGTAGCTGTTTTTTCTGCACCATTAATGGAACATGAAGGAAAAGTCAAATCTATGACAGATATTGCCATACATATTGGTAGAAAATATGCTTCTGGTCAAACAGTAGATACAAATATTTTCTATAGAACATATTTAAATATAGCCAAAAAATATTTATCTCAAAAATATTTTGAAGAATTTGAATTTCATCTTAATAAATTTTATAATTATGTTACATCTTCGTTAAATCATGTTGCTCAAAATAAAAGGTTTATTGATGTTACTAGATCAAGAATACTTGCATATGGAGGAGAGATTACCATGTCATATCTTATGGATTACATAATGAGAAGTAATGGGTTAAAATGTGACCATGTTGATATTGAGAAATGGCCGATAATTACTGATGATAATTTTGAAGCAGCTAATTTCATGTTAGAGGAATCTAAAGAACATAAAAAACATTTTCTTAAATTACTTGAAGAAAATGAAGTAATAACTATTGGAGGATTCATTGGAAAAACAATTGATGGACTTGAAACAACATATGAAAGGGGAGGGTCTGATAGAACTGCAGCAGATATTGCAATAATTCTATATGATGAATTTAAAGTACAAATAGATTTCGAAAAAGATAACATTGTACTAAGCGCAGATCCAAAAATAGTAAAAGAAGAATTGGAATCTATACGATATTTATCGTATAATGAGGCAAGATTAGCTGGTATGTTTGGTATGAAGATTTTAGATCCTATTGCAATTAAGGAAATTGATGACAATAATTTTGATATCCCTATAGTAATTACATCTATACTGAATCCTTCTGATATTACTATAATTGAAAAATCTTCGATTAATAGAAAACAGGACTTTTTAGATAGTGTAGAAAATTATGATGATAATGATGATAGTTCATTAATCAAGATTGTAACAGGAAAAAGAAATTGTGTTATTGTCAGAATGGAAAGTATTGCTGCTTCGTATTTAATTGCATCACTTGAAAAGGATAAACGATACTATAATTTCTTAAAATTATCACCGTTTAAAGTTGATGATATAGAAATTACAAGATTGCTATTTCTTGATGCAGACTATGTCAAGCGTCATGAACGTCATTTTAAGGCTTTTTATCCAAAAGTCGAATTTGCTTATGGAAAAGGTGTTGTTACGCTAATTGGAGATATGATGTGGAAAATGCCAAAAATTGTTTCTACTGCAAGTAGAACTGTAGGAGATTATGATATAAATATACTGAATTTGGATGCACAAGAGGAAACATCAAGAATTCTTATAATAGTAGATGACATAGATAACAATGTTGCAAATGCTATAAGAGCCATACATTTACAAAGATATAAAACAGATTTAAAAATTCCTCACAACAATTAAACTTTATTAGTATTAAAGAATGAAAATCAAATGGACGAAAGAAATATTATTTGGATTGATGGTTTTCTATATGAAAATCAAAATGCTAAAATACATATTTTAACACATTCTTTGCATTATGGTACTGCTGTATTTGAAGGAATAAGATGTTATAAAACCCAAAAAGGACTAGCAATATTTAGATTACAAGATCATTTGAAGAGGTTATTTGATAGTGCAAAAATATATTTTATGAACATTGAATATTCAATGAAGGAATTAGAAGATGCAATAATTAATACAATTAAAAAAAATGGATTAGATGAATGTTACATCAGACCTTTAGTTTATTTTGGTCACGGAAAAATGGGAGTTTATCCATTAAATAATAAAGTTTCAGTCTCAATAGCTGTTTGGAAATGGGATGAATATATAAAAAAAGAAAATGACGAACAAGGAATAAGACTTATGGTATCAGGATGGATGAGAATTGATGGACGAACCATGCCAGTTCATGCAAAAGCTACAGCTAATTATGCCAATTCAGCATTAGCTAGAATCGAAGCAATCAAATCTGGATTTGATGAAGCTATACTGTTAAATACTGCAGGTAAAGTAGTGGAAGCAAGTGCAGAAAATATTTTTATAGTAAAAAATAAGACATTGATAACTCCTCCAATATCATCTGGCTCACTGGAAGGAATCA
The DNA here is from genome assembly GCA_036520175.1 of Nitrososphaeraceae archaeon. Lineage (GTDB taxonomy): Archaea > Thermoproteota > Nitrososphaeria > Nitrososphaerales > Nitrososphaeraceae > TH1177. Next base: position 3,777 of record DATDKD010000235.1, on the reverse strand, counting down.
CACGAGATACAGTATTAGCATTGGCAAAGGAAGATAGTATTCTTACAGAAATTCGTGATATATCCAAAGATGAATTGTATTTAGCAGATGAAATTTTTTTAACTGGTACAGCGGCAGAAATAAAGTCCGTCGGTGAAATTGATAATAGAATGATAGGAAATGGAAAAACTGGAACAATAACAAAAAGAATGAAGAAATTATTTGAAAAAGCGATAAGAGGAAATCATAAATATAGTGAAAAATGGTTGGTATACATATCTAAATAATAACAGATAAAATCAATTATTAAAAATAAATACATATTATTATTTTTTATTATTGTGTGATTGTTTGAAAAAAGTTACTACCGCTGATCAACATCTAAAGAATAAGTATTATTTAGATTGGGATGATATTGAAAATCTTGTAAAGAAGACTGCCCTAAAAATAAAAAAAAATAATAACAAGAAATACGATCTGATTATTGGTATAAAAAATGGGGGCATAATTCCTGCAATATTAATTTCACGAGAATTAGATATTAATGATATTGAATTTATTACCATTAGAAAGAATAAAATATTCAAGTTTAATAAATTTCACAAAGATAAAAAGTATTTATTAATAATAGATGAAATTTATGATACTGGAAAAACTTTTTCCATTGTAAATGAATATTTTAAAAGATTCGAATATGACTATGCATGTCTTCTAAGTAGATATAGAATTCCAGATAATAACAAAATAGTAACAGGGAAAGTTTTGAATCATAAGAGGTGGATTGTATTTCCGTGGGAAAATGGATAGTAGCTATAATTATGATTTATACATTATATTTTATGTAGTTGACTATAGATCTATGCCAAGTATTATGTCAATGAATTAATTAAAGTATTATGTACTTAAACTATGAGGAACAACCAAAAAATAGGAGTTTGGCTTATAGCTGGTATATTTTTTACAGCAAATATACCATCACTATTAGAACAAACTTTTGCGCAAACAACTATTAATGGTGCAGGAGCAACCTTTCCATTTCCTTTAATAGATACGTGGAGAGTAGAATACCAAAATATCAAGCCTGATGTAAATATTAACTATCAATCTATTGGTAGTGGCGGAGGAGTGAAGCAATTTATTGAGAAAACGGTAGATTTTGGAGCTACTGATGCACCGCTAAATAAAGAGGAAGAGAAAAAAGCTATAGATGCAGTACATATTCCAGAAACTATTGGTTCTGTAGTAGTGGCATATAATTTACCACAAATAGCAGACAAGGAATTAAAGCTAACAGGTCCTATTATTGCTGATATATTCATGGGAAAGATAACTAAATGGGATGATCCTAAAATAAAAGAAATTAATTCAGGATTAGAATTACCTTCAGAGGACATTGTAGTTGTACATCGATCAGATGGATCAGGAACTACATTTGTTTTTACAGATTATTTGGCAAATGTTAGCTCTGTATGGGAAACAACCATGGGTAAAGGAAAATCTGTTCCATGGTCTACTGGTATAGGTGCTCCGGGAAATGAAGGAGTTAGTGGATCTATAAAGAGCACTCCTAATTCAATTGGATATATAGAACTGTCATATGCTCTAACTACAGATACAAAATATGCACATATTCAAAATAAAGATGGTAGTTTTATAGAACCCTCTCTTAATTCAACAGCAGCTGCAGTTTCTTCTGTTGCACCTACCCTTCCTAGTGGTGATGAGTCTTGGAAAGATATTTCTGTAGTAAATGCACCAGGAAAGGATTCTTATCCAATAGCTAGTTTTTCATATCTACTGCTATTCAAAGAATTAAGTACAAATCCTTCAATTGATGAAACAAAAGCTAAAGATCTGGTAGACTTTATATCGTGGGCAATTACAGACGGACAAACTTTTGCATCAGACTTGGGATATGTTCCTTTGCCTAATGATGTAGTTAAACTAAACCAGGAGACATTAAAATCCTTGACATATAAAGGAAGTTCAATACTACAGTAATCTCCTTTTTTTTAATTTAGTAGTCATTTAATTTAAAAAGTTCTCGTAGGTTATTATATTTTTTATGATTGCTAAGAGGGAAACTTCTATTTTTCATAAATTGAGTTAATTTTCTAAATCGACTTAATAGGAAAATAATATTATGAATTTATTTACATCAGGACTTGTTATTATCTTTCATTATAAACTAAATAAGATAATAATTAACAGTACAAATAATGATAGATAAATACAGATAAATTTTTTAATTTCTTAATATCATATATAGCATTAATAGATGTACTAATTTGCATAAAACTCTTTTAAGTTGGTATAATATTATTAAGATAATAATATTAAAAGTTATAATTTGTTGTTATTTAATAGTAATTAATGTTCGACATTTGTTTTATCTTACGTTATATAATGTGAAGGTCTTTTTTCTATATTAATAACTTCGCCTATTGTTTGATTTAAAGCTTCTTCTGCTATATCACTTGCATGTTCTGCAGTACGCCTTAGATCTTCAAGTAAAAGTTTTATGAAAATTTTATATTTATTAAATTCCCCATTATCAGTGTTATCTAATAAAGATACGATAGTATCTTCAAGAATTTGTACATTTTCTTTTCTATCTACTATTTTATCTGCCATTAAATAATCCCTTCTCAAAAAAGCTTCGACTGAATCGTTTAGATCTTGCAAAGACAAATCACTCATTTTTTTAATTTTATCCAGAATATCATCAGGAATCTTTTCTTTAATTGAAAGAGATTTTTCCGCAAATTTGGAAGCATGATCTGCGATTCTTTCGATACTTTTTACTGCCAGTCTATAACTTAAACAATCAGAAGTTTTTTTTAATCCAACGTCATTTAATATCCTTTCATTTTTTGTTGCAATGACTAGATTTCTTAGTATATAAAGACTAAATCGATCAACTTCATCATCAGATCTAATGATAGCATTAGCTAATTCAGAATTTAATTCAGATAATGCTGTCATTGCATCTCTATGCATTGAAGTGGCAAGGAGAAACATCCTTCTAACAGCAGTATTCACCGAAAGTTCGGGAAGTGTAATCAATACTTGAATAGTTATCAAATCAGATGAATCAGCAATTATTTCTGTGCCAACAAGATTTCTACGAACGACTTCTCTTGCACCTTCACGTTGTACAGGATTAATTCTTCCAAATTTAGATTTAAGATTTATTATATTATATCCAGCAAGATACATCGAAACTATTTTTCGCTTAAGGGAGTTAGCACCTTCATCTTTTAACACTTGAACCGTTGCTTCATCAACTGATTCAATTGAGGATCTTGTAATGTCGGATATTATAGATAAAGTATTATTTGGCTCACGAATAATGGTTACAGGATCGCCAGCCTTTAAATTTAATTCATTTACCCATTTTTTAGGTAAGGATAATACGAATGTTGATTTACCTGTAAACTGTATTTTCCTTACTTCACTGCCATCCATATGTGTAGCCAACAATATATAAATAGTAATAATACATGTATAGTTTATGTTTATTTAGAATATAGATATATAGATATCTATATAGAATATATAGATAACTAAAGATAGGTAAGATCTGGAAATAGAGCTCAGTTAGGTATCTTTAGAAGTAGCCATATGCTGTCTACGTGCTAGCGCTCTTAAACCAATGTTTAATCCTAAAATAAGAAGAATCAAAATCATAGCAGCACCCCATCCATGAGCATGAGCAGATTCATAGGGTAAAGATGCCAACCTCCATATTCTTAATGGAAGTGCATCCACAGGTCCAGTAAATGATGAAAAGTATAA
>DATDKD010000234.1:0-26642 GCA_036520175.1 Nitrososphaeraceae archaeon | reverse complement strand
TGACTTGATTATATCTACGGCTTTGGAAATGCGTTCTTTATTTGGAAGTTGAATCAGAAAAATATTGGATGTATAGATATGTCCATTACTTTTAGGTATAAGTCCTAATAATCCACTATCCTTTAATGCATCAAAAAAGTTAATAGAAGTACTGCCTGGAATTAAGAAATTTTCTTCAATTCCTAGGTCGATAAATTCCATCTGAATATCGACAAAAACATGATTTCCATCATAAAAAATATTTAGTAAAACATCTACTACATATTTTTTTCCTCTACATTTCTCAATAATAATATCGTACAAATGTTGTTGGACATAGATACAAGGAACTTTATTATCAGCATATTCAATTATTCCAAAACCGTGTTGATGGACATTGCTAATTAAGTCGTTAAGGGTAGTAAACTGCCTAAATTTCACTTTATATAATATAATTTATAGATATTTTAGTCTATTCATATTAGGTTTATTAACAAAAAAATTCAATATAGATTGATTGATTTGGCTAATAAAAATATTTTATTGTTATCAGCCATAGTATGAAGATTACGATTAATCTTATCGTAAACATATAGTAAATCAATTATTTTTGTTCGATCTAAATTAATAGATATCGAATCGTTATTTGTAGTCTTAATCTTAGGATAGTTAAAATCCTTAACTGTTGTTTCGATATTATTAAAGACTGTACTTTTCATGTTTGTTAAAGTTGATTCATTTAAAAGCATTGTGATTTGAGATGTTGAACCACTATGATCTTTGTAGATTATATTGACTGCCTCTTCTAAAGGTAAATAATATTCATATTTACATTTTATATTATGTTGGTGGAGATAATTTATTAATCCTCGCAAGGAGGTAACAATTTCTTTCTTTATATCCCTACTGGCGTCGATACGATTTTTGATTTTGATATAGTCAGAAATTGATATGTCCACTAGGCTTCCTTTTATTTTTAACCCCGGATAAGTTTTACGTAATGTTTCATCCAAAATTTGTTCACTTATTATGGACATTTTTTTGTTACTTGCTATTTCAAATGCACTATACATAATATTCAAGATAGATCTTATATTTCTAAAGTCAAAATCTTCATATAATATTTTTATTTGCGAGAAAAGTTCCTTTCTTTGACCATCAGTAATAGTAGTATTAAGATTATAAAATTTAATATATTCTAATACTATATCAGAGATTTCCTCAAAAGAGTTTGATCCGGCGAGATCGATTTTGTAATTAGCCTTCTCCAACCTATCATAAATTGAACTATTTTCTGAGGCTATTTTAAGATAGGATGAGGGAGTAAGAATTAGCATTAAGACTGTATTCGAAATGTGGGCATTAATAAGAGCCTTCATAAATGAAAGTGTTTCTTCATTGTTATCAAACTCGTCGAATTGATACAAAGAAATCTTGTTAAATAATTTTAAATTGATTTTTGATAAAGTCGAAAGACGATTTATCATATCCATTAAAGTGATGGATTCATTATTTTCAAATTGATTCTGTATTATAGTTTTGATTGTAGATATGTCATTTCTTGAAAAATCCTCATCTCCAAGAATATTATCAATATATCCTAAATCAGGCTGCAATCTATTTTCTACTATCTGAAGGATTTTATTATCAATACCTCTACCTGATATAGATTCAAAAAATCCTAATTTAAATATTTTTTTCGCAATTTTGTTATCAGATTTAATTAGATCTTTTATATAATAAAGTAATTCTTTTTTTAAATTGTACAAATACTCAGGTTCAAAACCGCTAATCATAGATTGATAAATACTTGGAATATTTTTAGGGTATATTTGTGACATATCGAGATAAGAAATAATTGCTTTATCACTTGTTCCTGATCTTTTTATATTAAGGGTGAGATGTGTTTTTCCTGAACCTACATCTTGAATAATAGTAATTATTCTGAATTTTTCGCTACTATCGTTAGTTTCTGTTTGTTTTACAAGATCTTCTATACATGTCAAAATTGAATTTCTAGATTCTTGATGCCTTTTTCCACCTAAAACCTGAACATCTTCTAAATTAGGGGTAGGACTACTTGGAAAAGGATTTTTGTTGAGGTTATAGGGATACAATTACAAACACCTTACATACCCATATACCAATCCACGAATCATAATTCCTTCATTACCGCCTGTAGACAATTCATATTTAGACCTATTTTCGTTAACTATTTGTTCGACAAGGTCATAGAATTCTTTTTCTGAAATCTCATATTTATTAGAGAGATCATTTCTAAGCGTGCCTAATGGAACCCATCCAATTGAATCAGAGTATTTGCATATAGTTAAATCAAAATCTTCGCTAAAGCTTTGTAAATTAATAACCTTTTGGGGATTAGGAATACTATTTTCAAAGGTATGACTATTAGTAGTTGTTGCTAAGATTGAATCCATTAAAACAATCATTTTTCCTTCTAATTTTTCTACATGTTTATCAATAGAAGTCGATAAGTTTTGAAAAGAAATCTGAACTTCTTTTAAGAGTTCAAGAGTGTATTTGAATTTTGGATCGGAATCCACGAGATATTGAAAATAACTGTCTTTGTGCCAACAATAATTTGTACTCCCTTTTTTAGATACAATAATTTTATTTTGTTTTATCCACGTATTCAAGATATTATCCAGATTAACTGATGCAAATTCTTTGGTTAGATCAGTTTTTTTCAGTCCAGATACACCTGAAGAAAAAATTTTGTCAAATATTTTTTCTTCTATAGACATATAGTACAATTTTGACTTTCTTATAAAAGATACTTTGTAAGTTTATACAATATAATTAGCTAATTTAGTTTAACTTTTAATATAGAATCATCTAAAGATAAATGGAATGATGAAATCCTATTCTGAAACATGATGAAAGCACTAGGGTATCTGACCGACTATAGTTGTATAAATCATATACTAAAGTAAGATAATCCATAATTATCATGACCCATCAACATTTAGACTAATATTACTAGTATATTGTAAATTGAGTTTTAGCATAATTTACTATTTAGTAAGATATTCTTTGCCATTATGAGTGTTCATTGTGTCATCAATCTGATTTTTACGTTATAGCTTGTTTTTCCAGTCGTAGTTATTGTTGTTGTTTTTTAACCTTTTCCTATTTTTTAATGTACTATTGATCAAATTTACATTATTTAGCTAAAGCCTTATTATATATGACCAAATAAATGTGGTAATTTCTATCAAGGATGTATTATATAGCAGGAATTTACATGTCTAAATATTTAAAATGGAAAATCATATTAAAACTGAATCCGAGAATATTACATTTGAAGATTTTAGTAAAATTGCATTAAGGCTTGGAAAGATAAAAAAAATTGAACATATCCCAAAATTGAACAAAGTTTACAAAGCAGAGGTAGATCTTGGCTCGGAAAGAAGAATAATAGTAGTCGGAGCGGCTATGCATTACAAACCTGAAGAATTAGAAGAAAAGTTAGTAATTGTGTGTACAAATCTTTCACATCGGACAATAGGAAATGTAGAATCAAAAGGAATGATTTTAGCATTAGATGGAATGGAGGGAAAACCAATTTTTTTAACAATAAATAAAGGAGAAAAAGTCGAATTAGGTTCTAAAGTTCGTTAGTTTTAACAATTTTTCATATTAGATAATTTTAAGAAGAATTCTATTAGGACAAAGAAAATACGGAAATGAATGACAAAAAAAGCTTCCTTAATATTTCACTTCAGCCTACTGAATTTATTCTAGACTATGAAGTTTTCTTAAAAATTTGTAAATTACCGTATAATCCAGATCTGCGAATGTTGATTTTGCAGCATAATTGTACAATTGAAAAACAAGACCTGTAATAGGTAAAGAAAGTTCTTGTTCTTTGGCTGCTTCCATTACAAGAGCTAAATCCTTATTCATATTTTTCAAATAGAAGGAAGGGGAGTAATCATCTTTTATCATTTTAGGCCCCTTATTCTCACTCATACCCGTTTTAAAATTAGTTGAATTTAATATCTTCAAGTAAAGGTTAGGATCAATTTCATATCTTTCGGATAATAATAATCCTTCAGATAAAGCCATTGCAATTATACCAATATTAAGATTAAGCGCCAACTTGATAGCATTTGCTGAACCTGCTTTCGTTCCTATATAAAAAACAGGATTACCTAGTTCTTCTAATATATGCTTTATTTTATTAAATGAGGATTCTTCTCCAGCTACAATTGGGACAAGTGTACCAGTTAATGCTGCATTAGGTCCCCCCATTACCGGAATACTCATCATTGATATATTTTTTCTTTTAAATTTCTCATAACAATAAACTGATTCTTTTGGAGAAACTGTGCTAAAGTCCGAAACTATTACTTTTTTATTTGTTGTTTCACTTACACCATTTTTAGAAAAATATATTCTATTAACTGCTTCAAAATTTGTTACACAAGTTATAATAAAATCAGAAGAATCTGCTACTTCCTTGGGTGTATTAAGAACTTGAGCACCCTTTTTTTCTATTGCTAGGGTTTTTGAAATATTGCGATTATTAATATTCACTTGAAATCCTTTTCTAATTAGACGTAAGGAAAGATTACTACCCATTAATCCTAATCCAATAATTCCAATTTTCATAGAATGACATTAATTATAAACGATAAAAAAATATTTTTATTTTTGTAAAACACTAATAAAAATTTAGTAGCGAATCAAATATTTAAGTGAATATCTAATCATAGTAGTTATTTCTATCGAAGATAATAATTGTTGTTATGATTATTATAATTACAATTTTGTATTATGTTTTGTTTTGTTTGCTAACGTATTTTATTTGAGGTATATAGTAAAATATTTACTTCATTCATTAAATTTAAAATTGTAAATCTTAAATCACACAAGGATAAAAACTGAATTGTTATCTATCTTTGTTTTATAAATCATTAAGGGTTCTTCGGCAGGTAAGTTGAGGGGTACTCCATCATTAAGATTAAATGCTGACATATGAAGTGGACAGGTCACAGTTGTTTCTTCTTCATTTAAAAACCCCATAGATAGATCTGCATAAGCATGAGTACAAATTCTATCACTAGCATATATTGTATTCTTTATCTTAACAAGAAGAATTTTTTTGTCATTAAAATCAAAATCCATCAACTCTCCTGGTTTAAGAGAATCAAGATCGCAAACTCTTACCCAATCTGGCATAATTTATTTAAAAAAAATAAGAGTAATATATGTTACCTATATTTGTAATGTTTTTCAAAGATATCTTCAGTTTCCCTATATCTAGTTTTTTCAATTTCGAGAATTTGTTCCATTGCTTCATCTATTTTTAACTTTAAGGGTTTGCCTAACCATTTATTTTCAATTAAATAATTAATCCAAGCACGAATAGTTGGACCCATTTTTCTTGAGATAGGTTCTAAAAACCCTCCAACTATCTCTCTTTTAGCTAGTTCTTCTGAAAGACCTCGAGACATAAGATAAAAGATTTGCTTTTCATCTATCTGAGCTACAGAGGCAGAATGTGTTGCTTTAACTTCATTAGACTCAATTTCCAGGCCCGGAATTGCATCAGATTTTGCACCTTTATCTAATAATATAGCATGTCCGGCTAGATATGATTCAGTAGCTTTCGCATTTGTATGAATCTTTATCATTCCTTTAAAAAGAGACTTGGAGGTATCTTTCAGTACGGATTTCACTAAAACCTTACCTCGGGTATTCGGCGCTATATGAATTAAATTGGAAGTGATGTCAAATGATTGGTTACCTACTCCAAATATAATTTCAACATCTTCAGCTAAAGCTCCTTGCCCTTGCATAATACTATCAACTTTGTACCTCGACAATTGTGACCCAAATAGAGCTAAAGACCAGGACATCTTTCCATCTCTTTCTACATAGGCTTTTCTATTGGAAAAACTAATTGCATCATAATCCATAGATTGTAATGTAACTATCTCACATTGAGCATTTGGAAGGATATAGGATTCAAGTAGTTCGAAATGTGTTTGTTGATATTCAGGATTCTTTAACCGCGGTGAATATAGCTCTTGAACTAAAGTAACTTTTGAAAATTCTTCACATACTACTATATTTCTAGATATTGAAGATAAACCATCCTCTGAAAGATAATTCACTATTCTAATAGGATCTTCCAATACAATATTCTTTGGAATCAAAATAAAAAGTCCATTTTGAAATGCTGCAGAAGATAGAGCCAAAAATTTGTCTTCCTGATAATTTACTTTGTTTTTATTAAGATGTTTTTGTATTAGATCAGAGTAATCTTTTAGAGCCTGAGAAATATTTAGAATAACTATACCGTTTTTTTCCAACTCTTCTGTGACAAATGATTTGAGGATTTTTGAATTTTTACATAATACGCTAGTAGTTTTATTAAACTCATCTATTCTATCAGAAAAAATATCCAAATCAGTGGAGGATTCACGTTGTACATTACTATCATTAAAAAAAACCTTCTCAGCAATTAATTTATTTGCATTGGAATATTTACTATAAAGCGAAGATGATTCTAATGGCAGGCTTTTATAACTTTTAAAGGCCTCGTGTCGGGATTGTGTCACCCAAGATGGTTCTTCAAAGTTTTTTATAAAATTGCCAAAATTTTTTTCTAGCAAAGATAGTTGGTACATGCTACGATTTTCACTTTAAAAAAAGAAGTATTGTTAACCGACAGAGTCTTCCATTTCGAGTTTGACAAGTCGATTTAATTCTACTGCATATTCCATTGGCAATTCCTTTGTAAATGGTTCTATAAATCCACCCACTATAAGTGACAAGGCATCAGACTCTGAGAATCCCCTGCTCATAAGATAGAAAATTTGATCTTCTCCGATTTTTCCAACACTAGCTTCATGAGAAATTGTTGCATCATCTTCATTCACTTCTACATATGGATATGTATCTGTTCTTGATGTTTCATCAAGTAAAAGTGCATCACATCGAACGTTTGACTTGACACCAGTAGCACCCTTTGCAACATGCAATAGACCTCTATATGTAGTTCTACCAGATTGTTTACTAACAGACTTACTTGTAATTCTAGATGTGGTATCAGGAGCTAAATGAACAGCTTTTGCTCCCGCATCTTGATGTTGATCCGACCCAGCAAAGGCAATCGATACAACTTCTGCATGAGCATTTCTTCCAAGCATATAAACCCCAGGATATTTCATAGTCAATTTACTTCCAATATTTCCGTCAATCCATTCGACTCTAGCATTTTCATATGCATAGGCTCTTTTTGTTACTAAGTTATAAACATCTTTACTCCAATTTTGAATAGTTGTGTATCTTATTTTTGCATCTTTCTTTGCAATTAATTCGACAACAGCAGAATGCAAGGATTCAGTTGTATAAACTGGAGCGGTACAACCTTCAATATAGTGTACTTCTGATCCTTCATCAGCAATAATTAAAGTACGTTCGAATTGACCGATATTTTCAGCATTAATTCTAAAATAAGCTTGTAATGGAAGCTCGATTTTTACATTGGGTGGAACATAGATAAAAGAACCACCTGACCATACAGCACTGTTTAATGCAGCGAATTTGTTGTCTTCTGGTGGTATAACCTTGCCAAAATACTTCTTTAAGATATCTGGATGTTCTTTAACTGCTGTATCGGTATCTGAAAATATTACCCCTTGTTTTGATAAATCTTCACGTAAGTTATGATATACAGTTTCTGATTCATATTGAGCACCCACACCAGCTAGGAATTTTTTTTCGGCTTCTGGTATTCCTAGTTTATCAAATGTTTTTCTAACAGAGTCAGGTACATCATCCCAGCTTTTACTTTGCTTTTCTGATGCTTTGGTATAATAAAATATATTTTGAAAATTAATTTTTGATAAATCACCACCCCATACAGGCATAGGTTTTTTCATAAAAATGTCATAAGATCTTAATCTAAAATCGAGCATCCACTGCGGTTCATTTTTAATTCTACTGATTTCTTCAATAGTCCCGCGCGAAAGACCCTTCTTACTTGTATATACATATAAGTCAGTAGAGTCCTTAAAATCATATTTACTATAATCCATGTTAAGTTCTTCTGTTGTCATGTATTTCATAACGGCGTTATGTTATATAAATTTTACAATCCATTATATTAAAAAAATGTATTATTATGAAAGTTTTATATATTTTATTTCAATTTTATTCTTTTATAAAAAGCTTTTCATAAAGCCCCTCTAACGAATGATCTTTTGATTCGGTAAAGGGGATATTATATTTAATGAGCTCTTTGCTGGTAAGTGGTCCAATTGATAATACCATTTTTATTTTGCAAACTAAAGGCAATAGATCGGAGGCTTGTTGGTGTATTATCTCTATAAAATAATTAACATTGGACGGACTCGTGAAAATTAAAGAGTCAATTTTTTCTTTTCTAAGAAGGTCAAAGAATTCGATCCAGACTGAATCAACATCTGCACGTAATACATTATAAATATAAAATTCATCAACTACGAAACCTAAGCCTACGAGTTTCTCTTTTAGATATTTATCTGCTTTCTTACTACGCGGAATTATTATCTTAGCATCATACTTGTTATATTTCAATTTGGAAAAGAGATCTATAATTCCTTGAGAAGAGTGATCTTGAGGGATCTGTTTCACGATTATTGTATGTTTTTTTAGAGAAGTATGAGTAGATGGACCAATAGCAACAACATTAAATTTTGAATTTAAATCATGGACTATTTCCTTAACTATATTTAAAGTAGTAGCAATTTCAAAGAATACATCAACTGCGTTAGAGCTTAAGAAAATAATATATCCAGAAGACGTATTTGTAATCAGGTTAAAAAATTCATTAAGAGTTTTGGAATCAGATTGTACTACTTTTGAAGTTTTTACTACAATTAGCCTAGATCCATGTTTCTCAATTTTATCAATAAATTTCTTTGAGATAGAACCTTCTGATTTTGTTATTGCAATAATCTTCAGATCATCATCTACTCGTCGGTGATCACTCAGATCCATCTTATTCTCTCTGATAATGACACAACTTCGCCTATGATAATCACGGCAGGAGGTTTTATAGAAGCACTTTTCATTTTTTTTCTTATATTCTTGAAATCACTAATGATAATTTTTTGGTCTTCTAGAGTTCCCTTTTCAATGACTGCAATTTTTGTTTCGTCTGAAAGACCATTCTTTTTTAACTTTTTTAGAATAAAGTCCAACTTTTCAACTCCCATAAGAATCACTATAGTATCCACAGCCGTTGCTATTTTATCCCATCTAACACTCTTTTCTTCTTTCATTGGATCCTCATGACCCGTAACTATTGCAACGGATGATGAAAATTTTCTATGTGTAAGTGGAATACCTGAATAAATGGCTGCACCAATTGCAGAAGATATTCCAGGGATAATTTCAAAATCAATAGCATTTTCATTTAAAAATTCTGCTTCTTCCCCTCCTCGTCCAAAAATAAAAGGATCTCCTCCTTTTAGTCTTAAAACTTGTTTTCCTGTTAATGCATGTTGTAACATAATTTGATTAGTTTTGGATTGATTAATGGTCGGATCACCTGAAGAACGACCTACATATACTTTTGGTGTATCTTCAGGAATTAATTTAAGAATGCCACTACTAACTAAGCGATCATACAGAATTATATCAGAATTTTTTATTAAATCCAAACATTTTACGGTAATTAGTGATGGGTCACCAGGTCCTGCTCCACAGATGTATACTTTACCATACTTTTTATTTTTTATTCCATTCATTTAGAGATTTATCCCAACCTTCAGCTAACCTTAAAGCTCCATTTTTTATCAGATAACTGGCAACCATGTTACCTACCATTTCTGGTTTATCATAATCACCAATTTTTTTGATTGCAATATGTTCCAAACCATCGGAAGAGAATATTTTAGCATAAAAATTAATTTTGTGATTTTTGGAAGACAAATTAGCGTATGCTGCTATTGGAAATCTACAACCACCTTCAATTTTCGAGATAAAAGATCTTTCAGCATTAATTGAGATTCTGGAGGGAGCATGCTCAATTTTGTGAAGAAATTCGACTAGTTTTGTATCAGTTTTTTTACAAACTAATGCTAGGGCTCCTTGTCCAGCAGCTGGTAAAAATTTTTTAGGATCAAATCTTTCACTAATGTATTGTTCTTTTCCCAATCTTTTCAATCCTGCTTCAGCTAGAATAATTGCATCATATTCTCCTTTTAAGGCTTTTTCAATTCTAGTATCGATATTTCCTCTTAATGGTATGACCTTGAAATCATTTCTAAAAGAAATAATTTGTATTGCTCTTCGTAAGCTACTTGTTCCTATAATAGAACCGGTAGGGAGTTCATTTAATCTTTTTCTACTTTTACTTATAAGCACATCATTTACTGATTCTCTTTGAGGAATAGACGCTATGACTAAATCCTTATGAATTGTAGCTGGAACATCTTTAACACTATGAATAGCAAAATCAACCTCCCCTTTAACCACTGATTCATTTATTTCTTTTTCAAAGATTCCCTTTTTATCCAAATAAAATAATGGTTTAGAGTTGTCTAAATCCCCCTTGGTCTTGATTGGAGTAATTTCATACTCTAAATGTTCATTTTGTTCATAAAGAGATTTAATTACAATTTGTGTCTGTGCTAAAGCTAATTTACTTCCTCTTGTACCTATACGTAGTTTTGGCGCCATTTCATTTAGTATATTTATTTAAAGAATCAGAATAACATTCAATAGTTTTTTCTATATCTTCATCAGAATGAGAATAAGAAATAAAACATGTTTCATACAGAGAAGGAGGTATAAAAATATTTTTTTTTAGTAAATCCCAAAATAGAGTTTCGAACAAGTTTTTATCCGACTTGAAAATGTCAAGAGGAGTAGATACTGTTTCTTTGGTAAAAAATAATTGAAAGAGAGATCCAATAGAATTTATGGTATAATGATCAGCAAAGTCGTTAACACGATCTTTAATTCCCAGAACTAAAGTATCGCATAACCTTGCTATCGTTGGATAAACTTTATTTTTGTTCTTCAACAGGCTTTCGACAGTTGTGATTGCTGCTGTTACAGAAACAGGATTTCCTGCATATGTACTGGCTTGATAGACATTTCCAGATGGTGATAGTTGATCCATTATGTCTTTCTTCCCACATATAGCAGCTATTGGAAATCCATTTCCAAAAGATTTAGAGAAAGTAGCAATATCAGGCGTTATGCCAAAAAATTCGCTGCAACCACCTAGAGCTAACCTAAATCCAGTTATAACTTCATCAAAGATTAGCAGAATGCCATATTTTTTTGTAATTTTTCTAATTTCCGTCAAGTAATTTTTTTCTGGAATTAAAAGACCATAGTTAGCCAAGACAGGTTCCATTATTAAACAACTAATATTTTCTGATTCTTTTTCAATGATTTTTTCTAATTCTTCAAAGTCATTATATTGCACTATGAGAGTTTCTTCTGAAATTTCTGGAAGTGATCCCTCAGAGGATGGAATAGATGCAGCTCCTGATCCAGCTTTTACTAAGACATAATCATATGCTCCATGGTATCCTCCATTAAACTTAAGTATTTTCTTTCGTCTAGTAAAAGCTCGACTTAATCGTATTGCAGTCATTGTTGCTTCAGCCCCAGTATTAACTAATCGTACTTTTTCTGCACAGGGCACTATTTTTGTCATCAATTCAGCAAGATAAATTTCTTTTTCAGATGGAATGCAAAACAAACTCCCATTATCGAGTTGACTTTTTACAGATTCAATAAGGGGTAAATATGAATGTCCAAAGATTAAAGATCCATAACCCATACAGTAATCTAGCAAGGTTTCGTGATCTGCAGTAACTATTTTACTTCCTGAACCAGAAGATACAAAAAATGGATAAGGCTTAAAGAATCTTACAGGGCTGTTAACTCCTCCAGGAATCACCTTAATTGCTCTTTGAAATAATTTTTCAGAGCGATCGTATTTCAAGTATGTATTTATTACAATCTATTTATAAGAATCTTATTTTTCTAATAACACCTTTGCCATTTTTTTGGCAAAATAGGTTATTATAAGATCAGATCCCGCTCTTTTGATTGATGAAAGAAATTCTATCATGACGTCTGTTTCATTTATCCATCCTTTTTCAGCGGCAGCTTTTATCAAAGCATATTCTCCTGACACACTATAAGCACAGAGTGGAAGTTTAAAAATCTCTCTTGCTTTACAGATTAAATCCAAATAGGGAAGTGCCGGTTTTATCATGATCATATCAGCTCCTTCTTTGATATCTAACTCAATTTCTCTTAAAGATTCGAGCGAATTAGTAAGTGGCATTTGATAGGTTTTTCTATCTCCAAATGTAGGGGTAGAATCCGCAAGGTCACGAAAGGGGGTGTATAACGGTGAAGCCATTTTTGCTGAATAAGCCATAATGGATGTATCACTTAAACCTGCTTCATTTAGCTGTTCTCTAATTGCCATAACTTGACCATCCATCATAGCCGATGGAGCAACTATATCTGCACCAGATTTAGCATGACTCTCAGCAATTTTAGATAGAATTTCTATAGTGGAATCATTATCAACTATATTTTCTTTAACTATTCCACAATGACCTGAAGTTGTATACTGACACATGCATACATCGGTTATCACAACAACTCTATCCCCAAAATTTTTCTTTATAGTTTCAATAGCTCTTTGAACTACTCCTTTTTCATTATAGGCTGAGTATGCCACGTTATCTTTTTTCCCTGGAATTCCAAAAACTATTACACCTTTAATTCCTAGATCTAAAATTTCGGAAACTACATCTACAATTTTTGAAGGGGGAATTCTTTCTATATCTGGCATAGAAGCTATATTTTTTGAATTCTTTAAGCCTTCTTCAACAAATAAGGGAAAAATCAAATCATCTGATGAGATACGTGTTTCTTGTAGAAGGTCACGAAGTGCTTTACTTTTTCTAAGACGCCTTAGTCTAACGTTAGGAAAATATGATCCATTAGCTAGATAATTATTATTGGATATTTGCTTCATTTTCATAATTAAACAATTTCGCAGCTAGACGCATTAGTTCCTGCTCATCATCTATATCATTTTGGACCTGTCGACGAAGGTTATTCATAGGAGTAGATATTATTCCTTCTAAAAGTGCGTGAGAAAATTGCTCAATGATCTTCCCCTCTTGAGGTCCTATCTTTGGTCCGAGTATAGAAAGGGCTTTATTAAGTTCTCTTTTTCTAATTTTATCTACATTACGAAAAACAGAAACAACTACTGGATCCGCTTTTCTTCTTTTTAATAACAAATCCATCTTTTTGATTTCTTCTTCAATTATTTTATTTGCCGAATGAATTTCCTCTTTTCGACATTGAAGATTTCTTTGAACAATACCTCCAATTTGATCTAGATTAAATAGACGTACATTCTCGATGTGAGAAATACTATCTTCTACTGTTCTAGGATTAGATAGATCAAAAATTAATAACGATGTATTTTTTGTTTCCGTTGTTGTCTTTATTCTATCATGTGTAAGTAAGTAATAGGGAGCTGTAGTGCTTACGAAGATAATATCCATAGAATGTAAAGAGATCAAAGCATCTTCAAACATTATTGGCATACCTGAAAGGGATTCTGCAAATGACTTAGCTCTCTCGAACGTTCTACTAGTATTCATAAAAGAAACATTTCTTTGTTTTAGTGCTTTAGCTATAAGGCTGGCACCTTCTCCGGAGCCGATAAGCAGTATTTTCTTATCCTCCAGGCTTCCAATTGTTTCCTCCGCTAGACTAACTGCTACTGATCCAACTGATACACGTCCTTTATTGATCCCTGTCAGTGATCGCACTTTACTTCCTACTCTTAAAGATTTTTCAAAAATGATCGAAAGAAAAGATCCAAGGTAATTATTAGACCGAGAAAATTCATATGACCTTTTTACTTGCCCTAAAATTTGATCTTCACCAATTACCAAAGAATCCAAACCGGCAACTAGTTTTAGAAGATGTCGAATTACCTCTTCACCTCTCACAATCTCTACTATTTTGGAAAATTCTTCTGTAGATAACTTAGAATGATCAGCCCAATAACTAATAATTTTTTGTAAATTTAGTTCTTCCTCTATTACAGCAAAAATTTCAACACGGTTACAAGTTTGTAAAATTAGACATTCTTTCATTTGCAAATGTTCAAGGAGAGTCTCGTGAGCACTATTAACATCTTTAAAGGCAAATTTTTCAAGCAAATGGATAGGAGCTTCTTTATAAGTTATCCTAAAATTTAGTAAATCAAATGATTTGTTAACGAGGGTCATTTTTTCAAATCACTCCACTGGTTTAACCGTTCAATGGCCATAACCTTTGCTTCATCTATTTTGTTCTCATTTATTAAATTTTGAATCGTTTTATCCTTGATTATTGAGTATAGAAATCTTTTACGTTCTATAACTGTTTTAATTTTGGGTCGTGCAGCCATTCTCGCAAACTCCTGTAGCTTGGTATTTTCTATATCTGATTGCTTTATTGTTCTTCTTAAAATACGTTCTGCTTTTATTCTCAATCTCCTAGCCATAATAGGACTTTTGCCAAAAGTAGAAATCGCTACTTGCATTATCCCTTCAATATTGATTATAGAGGCATATGAAAAGTCACTTACTGGAGGGTCATCCGCAGCATAAACAAATGACATCATGGAACGACCTTTTTCTACAATTTTTCTATTAAGTTCTTTATTATCTGTTGCAGCAAGCACTAAAAAAATGTTCTGATAATTATCTAATACATTAGCATTCTTAATTTTCATTTTAACTATCTCAATTTTCTTTTGTTGTGCTAATTCCTCAAGATAAGAATTCAATCTTTCACTAATAACAGTGATTTTACAATTTTGACCTAATAATCCTTTGACTTTTCGTACTCCTTCTACTCCTCCTCCTATGACAATTACATTTTTTCCAGCGAGATTTAGATCAACAATCAATTATAGTTTCACTGCTGATGAAACAATATTGATTACTTTATTTAAGTTATTTCAACTAAAAAAAGAAATTATAGAAAAACAAATTGAAATAAACAAAAAAATATTTAGTTCAAGAGTATTTATATTATTCAAAATGATCTCAATTGATAAATAAAGATAATAATTATAAAAAATTAGAACTCGATATTCTAGATGAGATTGGTCCTGCAACCAAAATTCATCTTATTGAAGCTGGAATTGACTCATTAAAGGAATTAATAATTAGAGGACCTCATGATGTTGCAGAAGTTACAGGAATGACTATGGAAAAATCAAATGATTTGTGTAATAAAGCTCGAATAAAACTAGAAGAAGTAAATATTATTGAAAAAACTTTTGTTTCTGCAACAGAGCTTTATAATAAAAGAAAAAAAATAGACCGAATTTCTACTGGCTCAAAACATTTTGATGAATTGTTAGGAGGAGGATTTGAAGTTAATGCAATAACTGAAATATATGGAGAATTTGGGTCAGGGAAAACTCAACTTTGCCATACTTCTTCAGTAATGGTGCAGCAAAAAAGAACAGAGGGAGGACTGGAAGGAGGAGTAATTTATGTCGACACTGAGAATACCTTTAGGCCAGAAAGGATAGTATCAATTTCTAAAGCGAGAAATATAGACTATGTAAGCATATTAGAAAATATAGTAGTTGCAAAAGCATTTAACAGTGCACATCAAGAGTTAATCATTCATGAAATAGGAAAAATTATTGAAACCAACAATATAAAGTTATTAGTTCTAGATTCAGCAATTTCCCATTATCGTGCAGAATATGTAGGAAGAGGAACGCTATCTGAAAGGCAACAAAAAATAAATAAATTAATGCATATGTTAATTAGAATTTCTGAAACTTACAAAATAGCGGTTATCTTAACAAACCAGATCCAATCGGTTCCTGACACATTATTTGGTGATCCTTTTAGGCCAGCAGGAGGAAATATTATTGCACATTCAAGTACATATAGAATATATTTAAAAAAAGCTGGCAAAAACAGAATTGCTAGAATTGTTGATAGTCCTTATCATCCTGAAATTGAAGCATTATTTTCATTAGGAGAAGAAGGAGTAACCGATCCTATCTAGCTTTCAGTTAATGTTAAATTAAGGAGGTAATTCAGATACAATATGCCAAGATCACATGGAAGTAAAAGAAAATCACGATCCATATTAACTAAAAGTAATATACTTAGAGGTATTTCATATTTATTAATAGATTACAAAATAGGCGATAAAGTGATTGTTAATATTGATCCTAGTGAACATAATACAATGCCTCATAGAAGATATCAAGGGAAAATAGGAATAATTAAGGAAATTGGAAAAAGAATTATTAAGATATCGGTTCCTATAGGCAATAAAGAAAAAATTTTACAGACTAAAAGAAACCATTTAAAACCTTTAACTAATTAGGAAGGACTTGTATGGAAACATTAAAAAAAGAAGTAATATCTCTTTCAGAGGTAAAAGATGTATTAGAAAAAGTAAAGATAGAAGATATGGATCAAATTCAGCGATGGACCTATGATTATGTCTCGAAATTCGCTAAATCAACTTCACACGTTTCCAGGAAGATTATAAATGAACTTGTTTCATCTTGCGACTTAAAAGAAGATGAAGCAGTTGAAATAGCAAATGCTATGCCTAATTCTATTGAAGAATTAAGGGCTTTTACATTTGGATGGAAAAAATTGATCTTAACAGATACATTGAATAAAATTTTGGATATTTTAAATAAAGATAAAGAGATTATAAAGAAAGATAATTAGAGCGTACTAAAGGAAGAATATTAATGTCAATGCCGAATCATTATCAAGATAATAAAGGAAATGCATTCGGTAGCTTTCACGTTCCTCGAAGATATGAAGAGTATGCTCACATTATAGAATTTACAATAAGAGGAAAGTCCTCAACAGTAAAAAAGCGAGAAGGGATAATAATACAAGCAATTGGAGAAGAACGTTTAACTTTACTAGAATTACTTGGAGACCCATCTCAAAATTTTGAGATTGGAGAACGTGCCTATATTGGAAGGGAAGGAAGAAATAAAATAATTAGTGTTTTAGGTAGGTTAAATTATAATGACCTGTCAGTGTCTGCAAAAAATGAAATTCCAATCGCAATAGAGAAAATAGTTACAATTAAAGAAAAAAGGTTTGTGGACTATTTTAATAATGCTCAACCTATTACTCCTCGTGTCCATGGATTAGAATTAATTCCTGGAATAGGTAAAATATATATGAAAAGTATTATAACTGAACGAGAGAAAAAAAAATTTGAAAGTTTTAATGAAATACAGAATCGTGTTGGTGTAAAAGATTTACAAAAGTTAATTACAAAAAGAATAGTAGAGGAAATTTCTGGAGAAACAAGAATGAACCTCTTTGTGAGAAAATGAATTGGAGGAAATATTACGGACAAAATTTTCTTACTGATTTAAGAGTAGCAAGAAAAATAATAGACATATCAGATATAAAACCTTTTGAAGACGTTTGTGAAATGGGTACAGGAAAAGGGATACTTATACCATATTTATGTAAGAATGCCAGATTTGTAAAATCCTTTGAAGTAGATGACAAGCTATACAATGAAATTAAAATCCTACAATCAAAATTTAAAAATCTAAAAATTATAAATGCAGATCTTTTACAATATAGAAAGCCTTTGAACTTTGACGTTTTTATTTCTAATATCCCATATTCTAAAAGTAAAGATATATTTTTATGGTTAGCCACAAAAACTGTTCCTCGTGCAACAATAATGGTTCAAGATGAATTTAGCCAAAAAATCCAGTCCAAAACCGGCGATAAAAATTATAGAGCACTATCTGCTATAATACAATATTGTTTTGATATTCAACCTTTCTTCAAAGTAGATAGAAAATCCTTTTACCCTCCACCCACAGTTGATTCCGAGGTAATAAAATTGACATCGAAAAATAAACTACTATCTAAGGATACAATTTCTAAAATCTTTTTTATTTTTTCTTTTAAGAATAAAAAAATTAGTAAATTGAATAATAAACTCAAGACTAATTTTAATGAAACAGATTTAAGAGTAAAAGAAATGGAACCAGAAAAAATAATAGATCTTACTAAACTCATGTGAGCAGAAATTGAAATAATTGAAATGTACATTCCTGATGTGGATAGTTTTTTATTAATAGATTCAATTAAAGAATATTCTGGACATTCAGCACTTGAAATTGGAACAGGAACAGGAATCGTTTCTAAATTTCTCTTAAAAAATTTTAAATATGTAGTAAGTACTGATATAGACTATCATTCACTGTTATACTGTAAAAAACACTATAATTCGGAAATAAATTTTATATGTTGTGATGCTACAACAGCAATATCGAGTAAGTTTGCTTTAATTGTAAGCAATCCACCCTATTTACCAAATGATCAATTTTATGATAAAACTATTCATGGAGGAAAAACTGGAATAGAAAAAACTATTCATTTTATTCATACTTCAATATCAAATCTTGGAAAATATGGACACATTATTTTCATTGTTTCATCCTTATCTGATATTTCAAAGTTAGATAGATTTATTTGTGAAAAAAAAATGAATAGGAAAATAATCAACAAGAAGAAGCTATTTTATGAAACTCTTTATGTATATGAATTAAGCATCATAAATCTTCGTTAGGTTTTTAGTGGGGTATTATCACTTTTTTAATAATCTCGATGCTCTTTGAGAAATTTGTTTTGCCATTTGAGATAGTGATGCATTCCCTCCTAAATCATAAGTAACATATTTATTCTCATTTATCACATCCTCAGTCGCCTGAAAAATAGCTTTGGATATATCTCTTTCACCTAAATATTCCTCCATCCAAGCAGCTGAGCAAATAGTAGCTACAGGATTTACTTTATTCTGACCAGCGTATTTTGGAGCACTGCCATGAGCAGGTTCGAACATTGCATATTTATCTCCATAATTTCCAGAATAAACATTCCCGATTGATCCGACATGTCCTGAAGCACACTCAGAAATAATGTCCATAAATAAATTCGTACTTAATAATATACTATTATTGAATCTTTGAGGATTTTTGACTAATTGTTGGGTAACATTATCTATATAATATTCTTCTATTTCTATACCATTAAAATCTTGTTTAATTTTCTCTACTGCTGATACAAATATTCCATCGGTTTCTTTTAAAATATTTCTTTTAGTAATAACAAATATTTTCTTGAAATCTAATTCAGTACATAATTCAAATGCTTTTTTAACCACCCGTTCACATCCTTTTCTCGTTATTTTTCTAATGGCCACAGCGGAATCATCACTGGTTTTAAATTCTATTCCCGCATACAAACCTTCGGTTGCCTCTCTAACACAAACGAAATTTAGATTTAACTGTGAAGTTTGATATGTTTTTATTGGTCGAATATTAGCATACAGTTCAAATTTTTGTCTAATGCTAACAGCTACACTCCTAGGGGCATGAGGATCTGGAACGGTAGTAGTAGGCCCTTTAAAACAAGCATCGCTTTCAGATAATAATTTCCAAACGTCATCCGTGATGTAAGAATTTGTTTTATTTTTTTCCCAAAATTCAGATCCCGCTTCTACAGGTATAAGTTCTATAGTACTGTTACACGATTGCAAAACATCTATCATACACTTTACGAGCTCTGGGCCAGTACCATCCCCCTTTATAACAACGGCTTTTTTTTGTCCCAAAAATAATCAAAATCTGACTTGAACTTTTCTATTTATATATTATGTGGATCGTAACCCCTTTTTAGTTTCACCTTTTAGATGTTAATTCAATTTTTACCACCATATCCTTAGTAAAAGGTGGCATCAAGGTAGAATTAGAGATTTTTGTAAATTCATTTTTTTCAGAGAAATAGGAATATTGAATATCGTAATTATCTAATGTGAGTATTTCTTTATTTAATGATCCTGTTTCGTTATTAATTACAGTTATGGTTTTATTATCAATTGAATATAGCTGCATAAAATCTTCTATCGTAAGCCTAATAGGTCTAATATATTCAATATGAATTTTGTCTCCTACTTCATCTGTATGAATGAGATGAATGCATTCTTTTCCATCTTTTATTTCCTTCCCCACATCCTTAGGAAGAAATTTTTGCATACCATCTTCAAAAATTTGCACTACTGGATAAATGCTAAAAGTTTCAATATTATGAGCTTTTAAGCAAATGCCCAAAACTTGAGGAGGAGGCGATAATTGCATTATTATTATGCCTGCAAAAGTTGCAACACCTATCATAACTGGTGGTAATAATAACTGTTTTTTTCCTATTTTTTTTGCAGGTTTTGTCGGCTTGAACCGGCGTTTGGGCATTGTAAATTACATTCGTAGAAAATCAATATTAGAGTCTTTCTACCTTCTATTTGCTATATACCAAGAATGGTTCAACGGTCTAAATAACTGCACAATTTCTTTCTTTTGTACCTTCAGTCTTAGATGTACCTTTTCTTGCTCAATAGACCTTAAATGTAGTATTAAACATCCTCAGCTATCTATGATTATCCCATCCTTCTTTCATTAAGATTTCAGGTTTATTCCATTTCATATCATTTATGGCTCCTGATGAAATCTTAATGAAAGGTCATATCAAAATTGTTTTCAGAATAAATTCATTCAACGAAATAATTTAACCTTGTAAATATCTTGTCCAAGTCACATAGGTAAAATATTCCAAATAGAATATGAAAAATAATAAATTAGTTGATATACTATAATTTTTCTCTTGCTTACTGTTCATATTGACGGGTCATCCAAAGGCAATCCTGGACCTTCTGGTATAGGGATAATAATTGTTCGAAATAATTTATTAATGTTAAATTATGGTGAATTTATAGGAGTTCATACAAATCTTTTATCTGAATATCTAGCTCTAAAAAGAGCATTACAATTTGCATTGCTAATTGATAAGGAAATAAAGATCCACACAGACAGTATGACAATAGTTCAACAAAGAAAATCCAAAGAAAGAATTAGAAAAAAAGAATTGAAAATTCTTTTCAGAGAAATTAAAAATTTAGAAAAAAAATTTAAAGAAATTTCTTACAAATATATACCAAGAGAAGAAAATACAGCTGCTGACTTAGTTGCAAAAAAGGCAATAGACTATCATATTAATTAAGCACAATAAGATTATTACTTAGGCAGCTATGAAGAATCAGAGTTAATATTGAAACCACATGTAATAAAGGCATTTGACTGAGCTGCCATATATAACATTTAATCTAAAAGTTTATGTAACAAATAAATTGAAATTTAATTAGAATTGCTTGAAAATAAGGACAAAAAGTATAGCATAATAAAAGATATTGCAATAATAGTTATTGGTGTAGTTTTAATATGGTTTGCTGTCAAAGTAGTATTCAATGTAGATAATCCTTTTTATGTAGTCTCCAGTGGAAGTATGATTCCTGTTCTGAACGTAGGTGATATACTAATAGTAAAAGATGGAAACACCTTTAATAGCTTAAAGGTTGGCGATATTATTGTTTTTAATAGACCTCAAGGAGGGGACAGAGTTATTGTTCATAGAATTATCGAGATAAGTGATAGATTTGGGGAAAAAGTCATAGTGACAAAGGGCGATGCAAATGATGGTATAATACCAGGAACTGATTTTCCTATTCGCGAAAAAGATTACATTGGTTCAGTAGCATATACCGTTCCCAAGGTTGGATTAGTTTTGAAATATCTCAATCCACCTGTGAATTATATAATAATAGCAGGAATAATCGGAATTCTAATCTATACGAATATGAAAAAGAAGAATGAAGAGAAAGGTAAAATAGATGGAAAGGATCCACTCTAAAGAATGTTCATATAGCATTTATCTTTTTGATTATTGTTAAAACATCTTGATCTACCAATTCATGGTCCAATCCTACTTTTTGTCCTTCAAATTTGGCACTTTTTCCTGAAACCAATGCAAATCTAAAATCACGGAGCATATTTCTATGTAATTTCGCACAAATATCTTTAACCTTGGTTCCTTTTCTTACAATTAAAGGCTCTACATAATCAGTTTCTTTTCCTTTCGGTCTCATGTATATTCTCATGAATTCCAATTTATTGAAGATCGATTCCTTAAGCATTTCGATATTTAGATTAGAATTTGCAGAAACTGGTTCAACATCTTCGCCGAGGAAGGGTATCATACCATTTAATGTATTAGTATCTATTAGGTCTATTTTATTTAAAACTATTATACAATGAGGATATACTCTATTTCCCGCTAGCGCATCGATTAGATCATCAGTAGTCAGGTTAGGATCTCTTATTGTAATTCTACCATTATGTATTCCGTAAATTCTACTCATCTCTCTAACCATTGATTCTGAAATTGGTGAATCTTGGTCGATATTCACGGAAATTCCCCCTTTTTCGGTTTTATGTATATGAACATTAGGCGGTTTTTTATTCACTTTTATGCCTATTTCTGATAATTCTTTTACTAATATTGAAAAATGATTTGGTTGAAATACATCAACAACTATTAAAACCAAATCTGCATTTCTAGCGACAGAGAGAACTTTTTTCCCCATTCCTTTTCCAGAAGCGGCACCTTTAATGATTCCTGGTAAGTCGATGATTTGTATTTTTGCTCCTCTGTACTCCATCATCCCGGGAATAGCTGTTAGTGTAGTAAACTGATAAGATGCAATCTTTGAATTAGCATTAGTTAAACTGTTTAAAAGTGTAGATTTTCCAACACTTGGAAATCCAATCAGAACTACAGTAGCATCTCCTTCTTTTCTAACGTCATATCCAGAACTACCTTTTCCGCTTGAGACAGTCTTTCCATGCCTATTTTCTTCAAGTTCGCGTTTAAGTTTAGCAATCTTTGCTTTTAAAATTCCAATGTGGAATTCTGTGGCTTTGTTGATTTGGGTTTTGTGAATTTCATCTTCTATTTCTTTAATTTTCTCTGGAATTCCCATTGTTTGATTATAAATATGATCAAAATAAGACCATAAAAGAATTTCTTTATTTAAAAAATACCAAAGAGTTTTAGCCCATGTAATGAACCAATCATGGAACCAAAGATTATCATTAATAACCAAGGCATCGCCGGTAATTTTGGGGAATTTAGAATTATTTGGTGATTTTCTATAATATTAGTAATATAATCACGTACTTTGTCATTCCAGATTTTATATTCGATCCTGTGTTTTTTTAGAATAGTTTCAATTTCATATATTACTGGTGCGCGGACTGATCGGATATGCTGAATATATCTTCGTGAGATTTCTACTTCTCCTTGAATTGCAATTAAGCCCTGTTGCATCTCTAATAGACGAACATGTATTTCCCAAGGTTTCTTTAGCTTTTTTGAAAATCCATTACCTATTTGTCCAGGTTTTTTATTTTCAAATTTTACTTTGGAAAATCCCTCCAAGATAAGGGTTCTAATTATTTCATCTTTTTTTATTTTAACTAATAGACTCAGATGATCAAATTGTATATCTTCAGACTTGATAATTTCCTGTAATCCTTTTAAAAAGTTCATTTTTTTTGGATATCTTGTAAGGAATTCCGACATTTGGGTATTGAAAATTTTGAGGTGGGGGCTATATTAAAATGCTATGAAATTAAAATTATTTAATTGGACTAAAGTTTTGGATACCACGAAAATAAAGATCTGTTTGGTAATCAATAGCAAAGTCTTTCCAAGATAGCTTTCTATCCGTAAAGGAAAGATTTGAACCTCGTATCACAACGAGAGGAACTGATTCATTACTTTCACCCATTACAAACGTCCCCATCGTTGCTAAAGAATCTGCAGTTGCTTTAAGTGTATATTTCATGATATGCCCAAAAAGATCTTTTTTTCCTCTTTGATCTTCAACTGGTTCTATTCCAGAACATCCTATTGCTACCCCAGTAGTGCCAATCCGGGTAGGCATTAATCTACTATCTGAAATAATTACTCCAACCTTTATTCCTGAGCGTACTAGAAACTCGATTCGTAGATTTTCAGCAGAGAGAAATGGATCCAAAGGAAGACATATAATTTTATGTAAAGGTATATTGGATTTATCAATACCTGCATTTGGCGCTAAAATTCCATTCTTTATTGTTAATAAGAATCCAGGTAACCCTCCAAAAATAACATCAGATTCTCTAATTACAACTTCTACAAACGTTGGTTCCATTTGATAAGTTTTTGCAAGCTTTTTGGCTTGAGAGCTAGGTCTAATTTTTCGAAGATCTAATACAGATCCCTCGCTCATAGAAACGAATTTACTTGATAACACCAGAAGATCTTGATCTTTAAACTTAAATTTTGATGATATAAGAGTATCAAACAGATTAAATGTTTTTTTTTTAGTTTTAATTTTAATAGGTTTTACAAAGATCAATATGACTTCTATATTATAATAGAGCGTTATTAGTTTTGTAGAACGTTTTTATTCGCGAATTGATAACTTTATTTAGTAATAAAGAAATGGGAATGACTATTACTGAAAAAATTTTAGCTAAAGCATCCAATAAAAATACTGTTACTCCAGATGATGTTGTCATAGCAAATATCGATAAAGTTATGGTTCATGATGTATCTGGTCCTGGTGTAATTAAAGTTTTTTCAGAATGGGAAAAAAAGGGGATAAATCTTGATCACATTTGGAATCCTGATCGAGTATGGGTAAGCGAAGACCATTTTGTTCCCGCTTCTGATAGGATTTCAGCAAATAATATTACCTTATTGACTAACTGGACCAAAAAATACAATATAAAAAAACATTTTAAATATGGTTTAGGTCAGTATGGAATTTGTCATACTTTATCGCATGAAGAAGGATTAGTTTTACCTGGGGAGATTTATGTAGGTGGCGACTCGCATACAAATACTACAGGTGCAATGGGCTCCCTTGCTGTAGGATTGGGTCATACAGATATCGCTTATGTATTAATGAATGGAAAAATATGGTTTAAGGTACCTGAAACAATTCTTTTCCAAATAAATGGACATAAACCTGACTACATAATGGCTAAAGATATAATATTGAAGATAATAGGTGATATCGGTACCGATGGGGCAAATTATAAAGCGATGCAATTTGCTGGTGACACTGTGGATAAATTGTCTATGGAAGAAAGATTAACACTTACTAATATGAGTACTGAAGCAGGAGCTAAAAACGGAATTATTGAACCTGATGAAGTAACATTTGAATATCTTAAGACACGTACTTACGAGGAATTTATTCCCGTAAAAGGAGACTTGGATGCCGCATATAGTGATACATTTACATATGATATCGAAAATCTAGATCCGGTTATAGCTAAACCATTTTCACCGGAAAATATTTGTACTGTAGGGGATCTCGAAGGTAGAGCAATTGATAAAGCCTATATCGGGTCATGTACAGGTGCAAAATTAGAAGATTTAAGAATGGTAGCCAAGATCCTTAAAGGAAAACACGTTAAAATTAGAACAGAAGTCTTACCTGCTGCTCAGTCCATCTATTTCAAAGCAATTAAGGAAGGATTGATAAGCATATTTTTGGAGGCAGGAGTAGTAGTTGGTCCGCCAACCTGTGGGGCTTGTTGTGGAGCACATATGGGTGTACTTGCAAAAGATGAAATTTGTATTAGTACTACTAATAGAAATTTCCCAGGAAGAATGGGAGACGTTGAATCACAAACATATTTGGCATCTCCTTTAGTAGTTGCTGCAGCAGCTATAACTGGCAAAATTACAGATCCAAGGAATGAAATGCTGTGAATATACTTCGAGGAAAAGTTCACAAATACAATAAAGACAATATAGATACAGACGTAATAATCCCAGGACCTTATTTAAAAATACACGATCACAAAGAATTAGGAAAACATGCAATGGAAGGACTAGATCCTAATTTTTCCCAAAAGATAGATGAAGGAGATTTTTTACTGACTGGAAAGAATTTTGGTTGTGGATCAAGCCGAGAACATGCTCCGATCGCATTACATCAAGTCGGTATTCGGGCAATACTTTCTCCTTCTTTTGCAAGGATTTTTTATAGAAATGCAGTGGATGGAGGATATCTTTTACCTATAGAAATAGATTCTGCTGTAATTGACAAAATATCAGATAACGATGAGTTAGAAATTGATCTTGATAATAATACGATCGTCAATTTAACATCAAGTGAAGTATTTAAAATTAAACCCTTTCCTGAAATAATCTCAAAGATAGTAAAGGCAGGAGGTTTACTTTATTTTAAGGAATAGACTAGAATAATAAAAAGATGATCAGGGGGTTTAAACAAACCTCTTCTATTACGTTTTTGACAATTTAATATAAAATCTGGTTCTGTTGAATTATCCGGTGTTTAAAACCGTTGTTGGTAATCAGTGGGTGTTGGTGTGAGAATTGCCTACCGGCTATAACACCCACTATGAAGGTTTTTGAAGATACGATGGTGCATTATGACAAGAGAAGGTAGGATAAAAAATTGTTGGTTTTCAGTTGGTAAGGAAACTATAAAGCTTCGATATTCTAAATAATATAAACGTCAACATTAAGGCAATTAAAATTAAGAATTACTGACCATTTCTTAAATGAAGCAAACCTAATGAAAGATATTATTTCCAGTGGATTGAATAAAAAAGAAATTGCCGAATTACAAGATTTCCTAAATAATAG
>DATDKD010000233.1:0-2118 GCA_036520175.1 Nitrososphaeraceae archaeon | reverse complement strand
AATTCGAGTATTTAAAAACAAAATCTTAAAGTAGAAAAAAGTAATATTAAAAAATAAAATATTATTTCTTGGAGTTTTTGAGCATTGTTATATAATTATAATAACTTTGAAGGACATCAAAGTAAAATTTGTGAACAAGTTCTATAGATTTAATAAATGTGTCCATATTCCTTACTACTATGTCATCTATTATTCTAGTAGTATTAGTTTGATTATCAATTATGTTTCTTTTTATCTTACTATATCTTTTAGAATATCTTTCCATAGATATTAAGTTATTCAAATTATACTCAAATATTTTATTCAATCTATTAGAATATATCGAATAGTATGTATTCATGATATTTTTATGTTCTTCTAGGAAGTTGTACTTTATTTCTTTCATAGTTTTTATTGTATGTTTATAGCTATCTACGTCATCAAAATTCCTTGGTGGAGTCCTATTTTCTTTCAAGGGAAAATTAGATTTATAATTTATATTATTCATATAATCTCCTATATTAAATTCAATAGATGATAGACGGTCTTTTTGTTGTTGTTTAGGACTTAGATCAACAATTTCTTTTTCATCTTCTTGAAAAGACATAAATATTGTTGTACTTTCTTCCTTAAAAACATTATAAAAAAAACAATTAGCACATTAATATTGTTATCAAAAAAAAGCCAAAAGACATTTTATGCAAAGTACTCTCAAACCTAATGCTGGTGTAAATCTGCATAATAAGATGTATTATGTAGGTTCTTCTTTTCTATAATTGTTAAATATTCACTAAGTATCTCGATGAGATAGGAAGTCGAAAAAATAACTTATTATATTAAGAGAAAAACACCCATTTTTTTTATGATAACAAGTATGAAGAAGTTCAGTTATTCAACAACTACTTCTTTTTTCTCATTAATTGTCTCAAAATTTGGGTCGTATCCATTACAACACCCATGGGGTGCAATTACATCGGATGTTTTTCCAAATACATCTATTCCTTTATCATCAACGATCATACATTTTCCTCCACTCATGTCTATCCAATAAATACAATTGTAACAAAAAAATCCTTTCTTCAGATTAGAATCTTTAAATTCATCACGCTCAAGGTACCCGGCTTGCAATTTACTTTGTTTCTTAAACTTAGTTACATTTTCCATAATATCCCCTGCTTTTTCAAATATATTTTTATCAGACATATCTATTTTATCTCCTTATCGTTTGGACTCCATAGAGAACATACAGCATAGGGAAGTATACTCCCGGATACCTTTCCATGTAAATCTTGACCCTCATCTGTAACAATCATACAATGATTTGGTTTTATAAAATATTCACAGTTATAGCAGAAATATCCTCTATGAGTATCAGAATTCTTAAACTCATCAATCTCCATGTATCCTGATGTAACTTTTGTTAATTTGTTATGCTCTGTGGCGCTTTGAGGTATTTTTTGTGTTGATGAAAAATTCGAAGACATATAATAACTGTAAACTATATCATTTATATCAATTATGACTTTAACTGTATTGAGATTTATCCTCTGATTCTTAGTTTAATTTGACATCATATTATACCCACGAGTTTTATCATTGAGATACAGCTGAATCTGTTCCTTTTCGTATATAGACATTTGTTATAGGAGTGATAGAGCTAGAGAAAAGTTGTTTATAATTTTGAATCTTTGGTGATATCTGATATAATATTTTCTTTGCCTAAAAATTAGTCATTAATCAAGATTCATTATTAGATTTATACAATGGTACTAAAAGAAACATTTTCTGTCTTCAGCTAGAAATCTGAGCGAAGGTGACTCCTTAATATCACTTACATTAACTTTAAACATAGATTATATTGCATAGGTTTAAACCATATCCTGCCTGGTACCCTCGAAGCTATTGGTGGAATTGTTCTTTCTTAGATAGTAAAGCAGTAAGAGTTTGTTGCTCATTTTGTGCTGCTGGTGCGAATGTAATTGAAGAATATAATTGAAACGATAATAATTGAAATTTTATTAAACAAAAGATTATATCAAAGGAATTTGTTTTATTATATTATCTCGAAAAGGTGGTCTTTCTAACATGTATAATTTTAATTTCTCATAGCCATTATAATATAGAGTAATTAGATACATA
>DATDKD010000232.1:0-2863 GCA_036520175.1 Nitrososphaeraceae archaeon | reverse complement strand
AGTTACCTATTAAATACTAGCAATCTAATAAACAATGCTCTAGCATCAAATATTAGAGTATACAATACAGCACTTGAACAAACACGTGATAATCTAAAGAATTTTGCAAAAACAAACACCAATTTCGTACAATCAGTTAATAGACAAAATTCACGTAAATTCTAGCAACAACAACAACAACTAAAGACCAACTAGGTTTTAATTTTAACCTAGTCTACAATGTGAACTTTTGAATTACTGTACCTACTCAATTTTTTCTTTTATTTTAAAATAGTTTTTAATTTTAATTTCTAAAAATGAATATCTTGTATTAGAGGATCAAAATTTATATCAAATGTATTTTATACCCCTCTGTCCACATTGGGATAATAGTTTTCAAATTGGATTCACTTGTAAGTACAATAATAATGTGAATCAATATAGAAATGAAAATAATTGAAGCAAGTTTTGATGAAATCTAATGTATATTCATTATTTGTATATGCTGTTAGATCACAAATTACAAGAGATTACTATCATAGATTACTAAAAATTTTCTTTACCATATTAATTTCTAGCCTAACACAACAATGGGACAAAGATGGAATTATTTTGCGAATAAAGAAATCAATTATCCAACTTGGGCTTTTAATTGCATGATAAGATTTTTGAAATTTCAAAAAGAGAGAGTAGAAAAAGAAGAGATACAAGAGCAACATTAAGAAATTTCATGAATATGATGTATTTTTTTCGTTTTCCAAAATGAACATTTTGGTAGTGGGCTAATATTTGGATAGTATCTTCTTAAAAAAATTATTATTTTTATTTATATAGAAATCTTAATAGGTTACTTATCTAAAAGAATAGAAAATGACTATTAAAAATTTCAAAATTATGCCATTATTATTATTAGTAATAATAGGTTTTTCATTCCAAATTGGATTCGTATTAGAAAATAATGTATATGGAATAAAATACTGGTGTGATGAAAATATACTAGTCTGTAATGGTGAGGAGGGAGATGACCAAATTACTGGAAATGACAATAATAATATAATTTATGGATGGACTGGAAACGATTATTTACGAGGTATGGCAGGCGACGATGTTATTTTAGGTGCTGAAGGCTCAGATACAATTATTGGCGATACATCCAGTGATGTATTTAATGTTAATGATCATGGGAAAGATGTCTTGATAGGAGGAGCAGGTGATGACATTTTAATGGGCTATAATGGAAGTGATGATATTTATGGTGGTCCAGGGGATGATTGGCTTCGAGATTTCGGCCCAAGAAATTCAGATGAACTAAATAATTTTCATGGTGAAGAAGGTAACGATTTGCTCGTTGGTAGCAGGAGTACAGACAACTTTAATTGTGGAGAAGGGGTGGATGTAGTTTTGAATTTCAATTCAACTCAAGGAGATAAATCCCAATCTACTTGTGAAATAGTAATTAAAGAAAGATTCAATGAAAGCCAAAACAATCAAGAATACCTAGCTTTTGCACCATTAGATAATGGTACCATGAATTTGGGAAAAGAATAAACAAATATTATATTGTAATAATGGCTCTTCAAGATTTTGAGAAAAGAAAATATTTTCCAAATTTATAATAAAAACTGCAGGAAAGTCTCATTATGATATTCAACAACAACCACCTTTTGTTGCTAAACAAAATGATGAACATTTTGGTTTCGAAATTGATAATTTTAATTAATTAATTAAATAAAAAATAATAATAGCAAATGGTGCTTCTTAATAAAAATTATCCCTAATTGTTATAAATTATGATAAACCACCATTTTTGATGAAGAGGATTTTTACAACTTCAACCTTCTTGATTGCTCTTATAGCAATAGGTCTTATAGGTATCAACAATAACAATAACAACAAGAGTATGAGTAATGCATTTGCTCAAATGGATCCAGAAGATTCTGCAATGATGGAGGATATGGAAATGAATGATGGAATGATGACAATGTCAAATCAATCAGATGGGATGAAAATGATGAATTGGACTGGAACAATTGATGTAAAATCTACTATTGGCGAGGCTTTCAAATCTAAAGTTACTGTTAACATAATAGATGCAATAAATGTAGCACAAACAAATGTTGGAGCAAATTCTTTCGTCAAGAAAGCAGAGTTAACTCCTGCTCATGGATATTTAGTATACAAGATAATGGTAGTTGATGAAAATATGAAAAAATATAAAGTCATTGTAGATCCAGGAAATGGACAAGTTTTGATGAAGAAGGAAGTTACCTGGTATGATGATGATGAGGAACATAACATGAAATATGGTGAAGAAAAATATAACAAATACAATCACGATGATGACTATGATCAAAAGAAAATGATGAAAGATGAGAAATACTAACTAAAAGTATCCTTAACTAATCCAACAAATTATTAACATACTCACTTTTTTTTATTTTTCACAATCTCAATACATGCATTTAATCTATTTTTGCTAGTTCAAAGGTAACAGTTTGGATATGTAATATATTTTTTCTTTCTAATGAAAAGAGCGAAATATGTCACATTTGTTTCAAATCCCAGTGGCCCCTTGATCTCTCGTTTTCAACTCTATTTTTAGAGTTCAAGAAGGTATATTGAGAGGAACTACGAATTAATTTTACTTTTCCAATCATTTATTTACAAGGTCAATAAAACAAATAAAATTTGAAATATACTAACTATTCATCATGTTTTGAAAAGACTAGGATTCTGTGAATTTGAACCTTTTTATGAAGAGCATTTTTTTTTAAAATTTATTAGAATTTCCAAGACTATTTAGCAATACAATGACTTAAATTTTATAATGATTTAATATCTAAATATATCGATAATATAAAATCTTAATCTGCATAGTAAAATC
>DATDKD010000231.1:0-12386 GCA_036520175.1 Nitrososphaeraceae archaeon | reverse complement strand
TAATTCATTAAATTCAAGACTATAATGTGAATCCAATTTTGTATTGATTCTTTCATCAGATTTTATATTAATTGATAGATCTGCTTTTCTAAAAGCAGGATTGTCATTTTCTGAATCTCCTAAATAAAGAATATTTTTATTTTTACCTAAGTTTAATAATTTACGTACTTCAGTTACAACATTCCCTTTATTACAATCGATGGAATAAATGTCTACAAATGGGTGAGTTAAATAAGTTTGGATATGCAAAGTATTGGTTAGAGGCGCATTCTTTTTAATATATTCATAAATTTTATCAGTTATTCGAGGTTCAATATTCATTTTATAATTTTCCCATTTTGATAAATGCCTATAGTCAAAGGAAACTCCTGCAAGTATCTTATCTTTATGAGTATATTTTTCTAAGATTTTTATATCATGGAAGTTTTCAGAAATTACTGATGATAATTCTTCTATAATAGGAGCCCTTTCGATTAATTTTTCTTTTTGTTTAATACGGTATCTATATAAATTATTGTTTATAATTTCACTTTCTAATTCTATAGGATCAGAGAATTCTTTAGATTCGAGGTTATAGTTAAATTCTCCCATACCTTTTTGTAAAAGAAAGGTTTCAATGCCCATTATAGAAGAAATAATCATAGCAAAGTTAACACATGAATCTAAAAAGTGAAAGTCTTTGCTTGATACTATGCAAACAGGAATAAATTTCGAAATCTCTAGTAAGATATTATGAATATCTTCTGGAAGAGAATTATGTAAAGTTAGAGAAGAGGTAGGACAAAGGGTCCCATCATAATCGGAAAGTATTGCTGATATTTTCATACATATAAATGTCTTTTATTAAATATATACTATTTATAAGATTATTTTTATTTCGTTATTATTCGTTTAATGTTATAAAGATTAAAAAGGAAGATTAAAAAGGAATTACTTATACGATATTAGACGATATATTGTAATTTATTCTCTTTGTTAATATATGAGACCTGTTATCTTTTGATTTAACAACTTTCTTTACATGCATACATTGGTTGTATAAATATGTTCTTTAATTCACCTTGAAATAATATTTAGGAAAATATTTAGGAATTTTCTTGATAAATTTTTCATATTAAAAGCGGCTTTTCATTAAAGAGGTAGACCAAATAAAAATATTACAGTCTGTTAGAATAAATAAATCCAATAGTACTAGGTAACTTTTACCAGTAATTATCTATGACTAACAATAGAAATAAAAATAAATTTTATTTATATAGAGATCTGAAGAGGATTAAGTAAATTTTACTTTTCTTAAATAACTATTACAAAAATACCAATAGATTATTTCTGTCCCAAATATGTTAAATTCATTCTAATCTTAACATCCAACAATAATTAGAACAATAATAAAAAGAGAGAACGTATAACTATAACAATTAAATTAAGCATTCAAAAAATTTGTATTAGTAATATTATATACACCATTCTAAAAACATTTAGTTTTTTCATAACAAAATTTAAAAGGCTATTTTGACCAATTAAATTAAATTTGGCAAAATATAGGTGTACTTAAATATGATTATTTAGATTATATGATTATTATTGAAGGATCAAATAGATGGATTAAATAATAATGACAGTGAACATCCTGAGGATATTATTAAAGAAGAGCCTTTATTTACAGAAAAAGATGACAAACCCTTGTATGGAATCAAGGAATTACCCTCTAATGAATTAATAGAATACGAAAAAGCTCTGGAACTTATAGACAAACTGTTGATGGTCACTCCCGATGATCCTAAATTATATTATGAGAAAGGTTTCTTTTTCGAAATAGCGCAGAAATACTATGATGCAATAAAATCCTTTGAACAAGCAATAAATCTTGATAAAAATTATTTTGAAGCATGGTATAGGAAGGGTCTTGCACTCAACAATTTAGAAAAATACCACGACGCAATAAAATCCTTTGAACAAGCATTAATTATTAAGCCTAGGAATATTAATGCTTTAAATGAAAAAGGATATTCTTTAAATAAAATTGGCCAATACGAAAAAGCTGCTGAATCTTATGAAAATGTTTTAAAAACCAATCCAGATGATATACGTGCGTTAAACAATAAAGGTGTTGCATTAGCTAACAGTAATAAAGCCAAAGATGCTATTTATTACTATGATCTGGCCTTAAGTATAAAACCAGACGACATCAATGCTTTAACCAATAAAGGTGTTGCACTTGCTAGTCTAGGGCAATATGAAGATGCGATCTACTATTATGATTTGGCATTGAATATGAGACCATATGATATTAATGCGTTAAACAATAAAGGTGTTGCACTTGCAGGATTAGGTAGGTATGATGATGCACTCTACTACTATGATACAGCCATCAACGTCGACTCTAGTATTCCTAAGACGTATTACAATAAGGGAATTACATTAGCAAATGTTTCGCAATATGTGGAAGCAATAGAATGTTATGATCAAGTATTAAGAATAGATCCAGACTTTGTTGACGCCTATTATAATAAGGCAGTTGCACTTGGTAGTTTAGATAAATATGAAGAAGCAATTATTTATTATGATGAAGTAATTTATAGAAATAGTGATTATATAACTGCATATTATGGAAAAGGTTATTCACTTGATTGTCTAGAACGATATGAGGAAGCAATAAAATGTTATGATCAAGTAATAAGGATAAATCCTGATTATGTAGATGCCTATTATGGTAAAGGTAAAGCTCTTGAAAAGCTTGGCATGAATTCAGAAGCAACAAAATATTTGACTATAGCAAAGAAACTAAAGAGCTTTTAACTGCCTTTAAATATTTAATTAGTTTATCAAAAAGAAGATTAGACGTCAATTTGTTAATAAGTATACAGAAGACTTTTGCAATGCTTAATTTCTATCCTATTTTTACTTATGATATATATATAGGTAAATAAAAAAAATTCTTATAGCCCGAAAAACTGTCTATGGAAAATGCCCTAGATGTAGGACCAAAAGTCAATTAGAGATTATTTCTAATAATCCTGGTAAAGAGAAATTTAAATGTAATATATGTTTTCAAACTTTTGGAATTAATGATATGTAATCTCAAATTCTAGTCAAATTTCATAAATCTGAAGATTTAGATTAAATACACAGAATAAAATACTTAATATGTAATCTGTATGTTAGAGGATTAATTCCTTTTTCTATTTATAAAACTATATATT
Organism: Nitrososphaeraceae archaeon; assembly: GCA_036520175.1. GTDB lineage: Archaea > Thermoproteota > Nitrososphaeria > Nitrososphaerales > Nitrososphaeraceae > TH1177. Next base: position 9,183 of record DATDKD010000231.1, on the reverse strand, counting down.
GACATTTATTAAATAATAAAATTAATTCTTATTGTATCCAGATTCTCATGAGCAAAGGTAAAATACCCTGGATTTAATTTACTGAATTCCATACTACATCGTTTAGGGATCTTATTCATTTCTTATCTACAAATCTATACTCTAGAACTTGGTAAATCTAAAAATTAATTATGGAGAGAATATAACATACTTTACTCGTTTATTCTCATATCGTATATTAGTAATACTATTTTTTCTTATATTTTATACACAAAAAGATTAGTAGAAAGGTAAAATGCTAAGATATACTAAGAACAATTATTAATTCTATTTTTCGTTTTTCCTATAAAATTATCATAGTATTTAAGTATAATCTAATTTAGAGATTAGTATACCTTATAAGGCAGTTTAACAGATATATTATAACAAGAGAATTACGGCAGATTTGTTAAGTTAATACTGATTACTTCTCATTTTTTCCGTCCTTTTGTGCTATTAAAAAGTGAAAAAATAAAATGGAATCATCATTTGAAGAATTAGGAGTTAGTACTCCAATTGTCAAAGCACTCAATGAATATGGATATAAAAATCCTTTCCCTATCCAACAAGAATCTATACCCATTTTTCTCAAAGGTTTAGACATGATAGGCCAGGCGCATACAGGAACTGGTAAAACAGCAGCTTATGCCCTCCCAATATTGACTAAAATACATACTCGTGTTCCTATTCAAGCATTAATTTTAGTTCCCACACGAGAACTTGCATTACAAGTTACAAATGAAATTAATAAATTTTCAAAATATGTAGGAACTCGAACAATATCTATCTATGGTGGACAGAATATTGCAATACAGCAAGAACAATTAAGAAAAGGAGTTCAAATAGTCGTGGCAACGCCAGGTAGGCTGATAGATCATCTTAAAAGAGGATCGATTCAGCTTGATAATGTAAAATTTGTAGTTTTGGATGAGGCTGATAGAATGCTCGACATGGGTTTTATTGAGGATATCAAGTTTATACTGTTCTATGTCAATGAAGAGCGACAGACATGTCTATTTTCGGCTACTATGCCACCTGAAATTATAAATCTTGCACAAGAGTATATGCATAACTATCAGGAAATAAGACTAAATAAAGATGAGCTAAGCCTGGATACCATTGAGCAATCCTATTTAATTGTAAGAGAAAATGAAAAATTCAAACATTTATGTACACTTATACAAAATAGGAACAAAAAACAACAAACTATCATTTTTGTCTCTACAAAGCAGAGAACAGAAAAAGTATTCCATTTTTTGAAGGAAGATGGATTCAAAACTACTATGATTCATGGAGATCTATCTCAAAAACAAAGAAACTCAGCTATATACAGATTCAGAAATGGAAGTGAGGATATTCTTGTTGCAACTGATATTGTAGCAAGAGGAATCGATGTTCCAGCTGTGGGTCATGTCATTAATTATGATGTGCCAGAAGATCCTGATACATACTTTCATAGAATTGGTAGAACAGCTAGAGCAGGCGGAAGCGGTATAGCAATTTCACTGGTATCTAATGAACGCATTGACTCCTTTACAAGAATTATGAGGAGGACAAGACAAAATATGCGTAAACTTAATGACGAAATGGGAATAGAAATACCAGTCATACAAAGGTCTCCTTATCGTACATATTATCGTGATAGACCTGTCAATAATTACTATAGTGGTAGTAACAATAGATATGGAAATGCATCTAGATATGGTTATGGAAATAATTATCGAGGAAGTGGATATAGACGTAGTCCATATAGTAATTATCGCAACAACAATGAGGGAGGAGAATAATAGAGAATCGAAATTAAACATAAAAAAATTATTTTTTTATAATATATGCTTCTATTTTTTGTTTTGCATAGTTCTAGTTGTGTACTATGTTTTATGAAAAAATCACTAATTTATTTTATTGTTATAGTTAATGGACAAATAGAAATCATATAATTGTTAAAAGATTACATTAGATTACATTACATAGTCTTTTACGAACTTAGGAATCGCATTTTCTTATTAATTAATTCATTTAGTTAAGTTGAAATATATTCTTAATTATAAAACTTATTTCAATTATTGTATATTGTGATATACTATTTTTAATCCCATGATGCATATCAGTAGTTCAATTTATTTTTAATTTCTGATGTTCTTCATCATTCAACATTTTAAGTCTTAGAATATGCGGCCCAATGATGAAATGTCGTCATCATTATCATCCTCCCCCTCTCCGAAATTACCGTTATTAAAATCGTCATTATTGTTAGCATTTTCATTATTATCAGATGGTAAAGCCTCATCTATTATCTTACAGGAACCAGCACTTCTGTCATTATCAATAGAATTGAAATCTATAACTTTGTCATCTTCGTCACAGACAAATAAATCTGCTCCACTACCCCCTTTCAATTCATCAGTGCCTAACCCTCCTACTAATTTGTCATTGTCTTTACCTCCATTGATAGTATCATCTCCATCATCACCATATAAAATGTCATCACCTTTTCCTCCTTCAAGTTCATCGTCTCCCTCTTTACCGTAAATGATATCATTACCATCCGCACCATTTATCTCATCGTTTCCATCACCTCCACGGATTTTGTCGCTATTAGGTGTCCCTTCAATTGATACTTCTACTATTGGTTTTTCAGATGAACTTTTTTTTAATGCCTCATTTTCTAAAATAATCGTTGAGTTAGTTTGAGCATTTATAAATTCTAAAGTAATCAAATTGAAAAAGAATAGTATTAAAAAGAAACTAAATCGTATCAATCTATTAAAATTTTATAGCATTAATACTAATTTATATATTTCAATATACTTTTAAAATCCGTTTACTTCAAATACTATGTAATCCTTGATTGTGGAAAGATAAATACTGACTTATACATATTAAAAAATTCTATAAACACCAGTATTATTTTTTAGATAATATTTATTATGATAAGAATTCTATTATTGTTAAATTCCTTTCTCATATTAAGTGATTAAGTCAACATGCTAAATGTTGTAAAATTTTTTTGTAATATTTATTGTTACTTTAGCTAGGATCAAAACATTGTATATTAGTTATAATTTACTTATAATCCAAAGGATTCTGCCTCGAATTATGATATTTAATTTATAACATTATCAATTCCTCTAAGACATTTTTATCTGGATCTATGACTAGTTGTATTCGTTGATTACTTAATAATAAAATTGATTATAATGATTGTTTATTATGTATATGGTATAGCTTATCTATAATTAATAGAAAATAAAATGATAAATTATAGATAAAATTATTGATAAAGTTTGTTTTATTATTTGAAAATCTTATATAATTTACCTTCCTTAAAAGATAATACATAAAGAAAACCATCTGGACCAGTTTCTATATCGCTAATACCCCCAAAACCAGTTCCAAAAATGAGTGAATCGGCTTCTTCATCGTTGTCAACTACTTTGTCTAAAAGATTTTTATTTGATTCATCTAATAAAATATTCTCTCTATTCTCATCAAGTGATACGATATATATATTACCTTGGTTGTAGTCTCCAATTAACAACATATTATTATATTTTTCACCTAATTTTGTGGAATTAATAAATTCAATATCTGTTAAAGCCATCGGATCTCTCCAACTTAATTGCGGATCAAGGTATAAGGAATTAGGTAATATTTGAAGGTCATCTAAAGTTGTTTCGGATCGAGACATAGGTCCCATTACCTGAATCCATCCACTATTGAAACCTGGCTTAACTATATTAACTTCATCATATTCGCTAGGTCCATTTTCCGTTTGCCAGACTGTACCTTTGAGAGGATCAATTGTGATGCCAAAACTATTTCTTATCCCATAAGCAAAATATTTGGCTGTATTTTGATCGGAAGAAAATGGATTTGTTTCAATAGCTGAACCATCTTCCGCATGTATCTTCAAAATAACTCCTGTATCGTCAGGTTTATCACGCGAATCTAGATTTTGTAAAATTCCTCGATGATTGAGATCACCTATAATAACATACAAAGTATCATTATTACTAGAGTTGCTATTCTTTTCTAAAACTAATTTACCTCCGTTATGATTAGGTCCAGGAATGGCAGGCAAATCAAGAAGCAATTTTTGATTAGTTAATTCGTTCCCATTCCATAAAAATTTATAGACTCTATTCTTAAGCAAATCTCCATGAATTATTTCAGTTACATAAACGAAAATGTTTCTACCATTAGATTCAATACCTAATAAGCCTCTTTCACTTTTTGTATTAACCTCAAATTCGTGAATTGGCTTTTCGGTTAATTGTTGATCAGACAATAATCGTATTGTGCCTTTCTTTTCTATTATTAAAATATCATTATCAACAAAAACTATACCAGTAGGATCTGATAATCCTTCAGCAATTACTTTATACTGAAATGTAGGATCTCGAAAAACAGGATCTCCAAATACGTTATCTTCAAGAGATAAAACAATTAGAATATAGAACAGTAGAATAAGGGAACCTAAAAAAAAATGATATTTTCCCAATAAATAATCTTTAGATACGGCTAATTTATATTTAATCTGTAGATTATTTAATTTATTCCATGGTCATTTCTAACTCATCACTTATTTCATATGGTTAAGCATAATCTTATATTCATATTCATATTCTATGTTCTCTTGATTCTATCAATAACATGAAAATGAAAAATAGTTTGTTAAAGAAAGTTAAAACAAGTCTTATTTGATTAAAGATTTTAAATACTATTTATATTTATTTGAATAAGGATCATATTAGTCGTGCCGAATGATGAGAAGACTAGTTCCCGTAATAAGGTGGATAAAGGCGATAAGAATATTTTCAAACAAAATAAAAATTTAGCTTTTAAAGAAAAAAAACGTATAGTCATAACTTCGTTGATAGCCTCGGCTATCCTTGCTATACTCAAACTTATTATTGGATTTTATACGAACAGCCTTGGGATTCTTTCAGAATCATTCCATTCTGGTCTTGATGTACTTGCTGCTCTCATGACTTATTCTGCAATTAGAATTGTAATTAAACCTCCTGATTCAAAATTTACTTATGGTTATGCTAAAATTGAGAGTCTTTCCAGTCTGGCAGAAATATTACTTCTTTTCCTGGTTGCAGCATATATTTTTTATGAAGGTTTGGAAAGAATTTTCGTTAAAAGTATTGAGCCAGATATTACAGTTTTTTCTTTTGGAGTAATGATACTTTCAATAGTAGTTGATTATTGGAGATCGAAAACTTTGTTTAAAGTTGCCCGCAAATATGGTAGTCAGGCCATTGAGGCTGATGCCCTACATTTTAGAGCAGATATGATCTCTTCTTCGATTGTTATAGTAGGACTTTGTACTGTCTTATTTTTTGGAATACCAAATGCAGATGCATATGCTGCATTAATAATTTCATGTATGATAATATATACATCCCTGGGGCTAGGTAAACGTACTTTAGATGTTCTTTTAGATAAGGCACCTAAAGGCATTAATCATTTAGTATTGGAATCGATTTCCGGACTAGAAGGCGTGAATAGAGCCCACGATATCAGAGTGAGAAATGTAGGAGCTACACTTTTCATAGATCTTCATATTGAAGTACCAAGAACATCAACTAATGATAAAGCACATAAAATTGCTACGAATGTTGAAGACAAAATTAGAAAGCTAATCCCAAATTCCGATGTTTTAGTTCATGTCGACGCAATAGAATCTGAATCAGAAACCTTAACTGATATAGTTAGATTAATTGCCTCAGAAACTGATGGAATTAAAAATGTACATTCAATTTTCTTCTCACAATTACCATCATATTCAAATAAACAAAGCAATAAAAATTTCCGTGAAACTAATTTAATACAAGGTAATAACAATAATCCCATAAAAAATGAAATTAAGAAAGAGTTAAGAGTCAATAATAATAATAATAATAATAGTAAACGATTGTTACATTTGTATTTAGATGTTCAAGTTGATAGTGGGTTAGATCTTAGAGCTGCGCATAATATTATAGAAACTTTTGAGTCCAAAGTTAGGAAGGATATTCCACTTATACAACAAATAACAACTCATATTGAATTTGAAACAGAGGAAATTAAAAAAATTGGAATTGAAAAAGAAGTTAATTCTTCATACCTAGCAAACATTCGTAAATCCTGTTTTAAAATAGAAGGTGTAGTAGATTGTAAGGATATCGGAATAGTAGATATGGATGGAGATCAACATATTACTTTAACTATAACAATTCAATCTTTAAATCCAAGTGATCTTTCAATTTATGATGCTCATCAAATTGCCACTGATGTTCAACAAATGATAATGAGAGATACTGGAGCTTCTAAAGTTGTGGTACATACTGAACCGTTATAGACACTTCCACATTTATGGAAAAGTAAATGATAAAACTCGTTTAAAATCTTACTTAGAAGTTAAATTCTGTATATATCATTTTTAATGAATAGCGTTACAGAATCAAATCCTTATACATAATTACTATTTATTAATATGGGAACTTTTCCATGACATTTGGAAATAAAGCATATGATAGTTATACTCCTTATACAGAGGTTATATTAATAGCATTGTCATACTTCTTAGCAAAAGAAAATAATGACGTCTCAGCGAGCAATGAGAATATATATATATGTATGAGTTTTAGTGTCATGATAAACTGAATTGGATCTTTAGGAGTTAACAATATTCTCCACACTGCCTACTACTTGTTAAGAATCAATGGATAATTTAGTTTACATTGACGAAAGTCTAATCGGTATTATTTAGAAATACCATTCATAATATAGTCCCTTCTAAATCAAAGGGAATAGATGAAAGGGAAAATTTCTATATTGTAGAATCTGCAAATTTATTTACTACTTAAAATGAAATTTGTAACCAAATAAAATCATTAATACATTTTTACTAATAAATATATTATATTATTACTTTTATGCCCTATTAATTCAGGGAAGTGAAGTTAAGATATTAGGAGCATCCAACTATCACAATTAATTAATGCGATAATTGATTATGTTCTAGTGTTACTTTTAAATTTATTTTCGCAATTCAATAGATAAAATAATAATATCCATTTTTTTGATTTTGTATAAGATGTTCATAAGATAAGCAAAAATGCCATATTTTTCATTTATTTTGGAAAAAACCCATCTATTATGAGGCTCTAATTTTGCAAATCCATTATGCCATTCGCCTTTTATTTTTCCACGAATATTGCATAAGGCAAACTTAACATTTTTGTTATTTTTTATTCGTTTAAATTTTCCCGATTTATTACTAGTACGAATGAAAATTTTATTATCTTTAAAAATAAACCAAACTGGAGTCGATACTGGCTCTCCATTTTTTTTGTAGGTGAGAAGATTAATATATTTTCCAGTCTCGAGTGATTGATGATAATTATTATAATTATTATTCAACGACTATCTCTATATTGTCACTTTTATTATTATAATTTACTAATATAATAGAGGTAGGATTGTTAAACTTTATGATGAAATCAGATAAATTCTCAAACTAATCATCAAAAAGTAGTTATAAACACAATAAATCCTCACTTATATAGATTGTTAATGAATATAGTACCAATTGAGATTTTTTTAAATCTAGAATGTTAAACTAATAGATTTACAATAGTTAATATTATAAAAATTAAAGATAAAGGTAAATGAAACTAACTATTGTTTCAAATATAGTAAAGGATAAAATAATTCTTGAAAATAACCAAATTACTTACAGTTTAGGAGGTCCTCCTTGTTATTGTGGTCTTATAGCTAAACAGTTTGGAGCTAAAGTTAGGCTAGTTACTAAATTTGGACAAGATTTGAGTGATAAAGAATTAATATTTTTTAAAAATTCCAATTTTGAAGTTAATAATAATTCACTTTCACAGTCTCCCACAACAAAATTTATTTTAAAAATTAATGGGTTAAATAGAGAACTATATTTAGTAGATAAATGTGATCCTATTTTGATTCCTGACATAGAACAAATTAATACTGATGGTTGGATTATTAGTCCAGTTTTTGATGAAGTTCCATATTTCGTCCTTGAATATTTGATAAATAATCATAATAACGATTTTTTGATGTTAGATCCACAGGGATATACTAGAACTATAGACACAAACAGTAAAGTTATTCTTTACAAAACTTTAGATCCAATATTTTTTAAAAATATTGATGCAATAAAGTTGGATCCTCAAGAACTATTTTGTTTTTCTGGAGGTAATGATATAAATGCTCTTAGAAAATTAAAAATAAATAATACTATAAAATATGCTCTTTATTCAGAAAATCAAAGAATCCATATGTTAAATCAAGATAAACATTATTGGCTTGAAATTAATAAAGTGAATACTTCTGATTCTACAGGTGCAGGAGATATTCTTACATCTGCCTTTACTTGTGCCTTCATAAAGGAGCGGGATCCCTTATGGGCTTTTAGCTTTGGCGTGGGAGCAGTAATGGCTTCATTAAAAACAAAAAAAAATGGAATAGAAAAAATTCCTCAAATAAAATTTATAGAGGAAAATGCTTCCTATAACTATAATTTAATAAAATATGAAAGTTTCTAATTCATTGATCTACCATTTTATCTAAGTGAAAAAATAATATCACTATTTTAAAATAAAAGCTAATTTTTCATGAAACTTATGAATGTTATTTAATACATATACTTAATATTGTATCCCTTTGTTTGAGTTAATTTTATTAAATAATTTTATTGTAACATTCTCTTCATTAATAATACAGATTTTTTTACAATAAGAAAAAGTAGAAAAATATTATAAAACAATGCCTAGATAAAGTTTTTAATAGTTGTTTTATTTGATTATGTTAATAATGAAAAACCAGAGAAATCTCTCATATCCCATAAGTATTCTCACATTTCTTTTTGTCATATCTACAGTGATGGTGACTTCTTCGCCATTCCAAATGCTATTAGATGTTAATCCAAGTTTTAAATCTCCTTTATCATTTAAAATAGCTAATGCTGCCGATGATAAAGAAAATAGTGCTGATGTACAAGAAGTAGAACAAGAAGATGTCAAAGATGAAGAATCTGAACAAGACTCTGACCAAACCTCCTTTGAAGGATTCGGTGGCAAGGATGATGCTGCTGATGAACAAGAAGATGTCAAAGATGAAGAATCTGAACAAGACTTT
>DATDKD010000230.1:0-18746 GCA_036520175.1 Nitrososphaeraceae archaeon | reverse complement strand
TTTTAATCGATGACTCTAATGACATAATTGCTAATCCCTTGATTTCTCTGTTTTCATTTTTTGGTGTTCTGTGCATCTACCTACAGATATTATATACATATACATATATAAATATATTGCCTATATATAGGTAAATTAATATAATATTTAATCTAATACATAATTGTGGCAGAATTTATTACTAAAGTAACACCAGCACGACCAAACTCACCATCATTAAGAACAACAATTCCCGAAGGAGTAGCGAAAATGATTGAGCTAAATGCGGGAGATTCTCTTAGATGGGATATAAAGATAAAAGATAAGAATCTACAGATTACTCTTTCTAAAATAGAAAAGGCATAAAAGCTAAATAGGGTATTATTAATAGTATGAAAAAGGTAAGTATCAGGGATTAGACAGTTGCCTCGCACAACCGTGACATTATTCCCCCTGCCTCTTCTTACCTTTTCATATCTCTACTTCCTATTCAGAAAGCTCGATAACGATTCCATATTTAAATTAATTGATATAGATTTTTGTCATCAGTCGAATTGAAGCGGTTCGTAATATCATTCGATTATGCAGCAGAACTCTAAATTAGTCGGATACTCATCAGAATTTTTGAATAGTACCTAATATTAAAATAATAAAGTATTAAAAAAATATATATTGAATTTTATTAAAGGTTTATTAATGACTATGAAATGTCCTGTGTGCGGAAACATTATGATATGGTTAAATGGGTCTATATGTCATGATCCTCCAGTTAAATATTATTCTTGCAGAGAATGTATGGTAGGCATTTCTAAATATTCTGAAACTAATTACGACATTTATGAAATTAAAAATTAACAAATAATTTTTAAATCTATTTATTAATTAATAAATCTGTTAAAGTAGTGAGATGCATAATAAAAGAAAAATCTCTATAAGAGAACGTCTAGCGGATGCTAATGATATTATAATCCTTCCAGGAGTATATGATGCTTTAACCGCTAAAATTGCTGAAGATGTAGGATTTGAAACAGCATTTCAAACAGGGTATGGTACATCAGCCTCTTTGTTAGGAATGCCCGATTTTGGGTTCTTGAATGCTGGAGAAACTTTGGAAAATGCAAAAAGAATTATTAATTCTGTAAATATACCCATTCTTGTTGATATAGATACAGGATATGGAAATCCTTTAAACGTCTGGAAAATTGTTAAAGATTTAGAAAGAATCGGTGCAAAAGGAATATTTTTAGAAGATCAAGTATGGCCTAAAAGGTGTGGTCATATGACTGGCAAAACCGTTATTTCAAAAGAGGAATATATTCTCAAATTACATGCTGCTATAGATGCAAGAGAAGATAATGAATTTATCATAGTCGCAAGAACAGATTCCCTTGCACAATTTGGCATTGAAGAAGCAATAGAAAGAGGAAAGGAGTACAAAAGAATTGGAGCAGATGTTATTTTTATTGAAGCACCCAAAACTATTGATCAAATGGAATTGATTGCAAAAGAAATTAAGGCTCCTTTACTAGCAAATATGATTGAGGAAGGAATAACCCCTAATTTAACTGCTGACCAACTAAGAAAAATGGGCTTTAAAATGGTCGTTTTTCCATTATCTGCATTATATTCAGCTACTTTTGCAATAAAACAAACCCTTCAAACCTTAAAGAAAACGGGCACAACTAAAGAATTGAAAAATAAAATGATTACTTTTCAAGAATTCAATGATCTTGTAAACTTATCTGTATATAGTAAATTGGAAAAAAAATACTCTTCTTAGACCTCAATTTTCTTCTTATCGATGGTTTTAGTTCAATAATCTCAATAATTATATAGAATACTGGATTTAATATTATAATAGCCACTAATGCAAAAACTAAAACCAGATCTTATTGAATATATTTCAATTTTGAAAAAGGATGTCAAAATAAATAATTATGATATTATCTCTAAATTAGACAATAAAATAAAACTGAATAGAAATACTAAAAAAAATGTATGGATTGAAGCATATGGATGCTCTGCGAATATTGCAGATTCGGAAATTATAGCTGGCACCTTAAATAGTCATGGGTATAATATCGTGCATTGTATTGATGAATCAGATCTTAATATAATTGTAACATGTTCAGTTAAAGACTCTACTGAACATAAAATGCTCCACAGAATTAAGCAGTTAACTGTAGACAATAAACCATTACTAGTAGCAGGATGTCTTACCAAAACCGAACGAAAAAAAATAGAAATGATTAATCCAAACGTCAGCTTATTAGGTCCAAATTCTTTAGATAGATCAGTGGAAGCTGTTAATCTTACATTTTCAAATAATAAAATTGTATTCCTTGAGGACTCATCGGAAGAGAAAGTAAACTTACCAAGGTTAAGAGTAAATAAATCTATTAGTATTGTAGAAATCGCATCAGGTTGTTTAAGTAATTGTTCTTTTTGTCAGACTAAACTTTCAAAGGGTAATCTTAAAAGCTATCGCCCTGGGTCTATAATTAGCCAAATAAAAAATGATGTTAAAGATGGTTGTAATGAAATATGGTTAACTTCAACTGACAACGGTTGTTATGGAAAAGATATAAACTCAAATTTAGTTGAATTGTTAAAGTTATGTACACAACTAGAGGGAGATTATAAAATTCGAGTAGGAATGCTGAATCCAATGTATTTATCAGAGATATTATATGACCTTATTTTAGTATATAAAAATGAAGAGAAAATATTTAAATTCTTACATATACCAGTCCAAAGTGGCAGTAATAAAATTTTAAAACAGATGTATCGAGGTCATGATATTAAAATTTTTAAAAAGGCCGTATACGAGTTTCGAAAATCTATCCCTGAAATTACAATAGCAACTGATGTTATAGTAGGTTTTCCAAACGAGACCGAGGAGGATTTTAAATTAACACTGGATTTAATTAAAGAGTATGAGCCAGATATCATAAATATATCAAAATATAGTCAGAGATCAGGTACAGTTTCATCAAGGTTAAAGAATATACCCTCCGATCAAAAAAAACTCCGTTCTACAATTTTACATAGTATTTCTCGTGAGATATCAAAAAAACGGAATACTCTCTGGATAGGGTGGATTGGCGAGGTATATATTGATGAAATAACAAATACCTTAGTTCAGGGAAGAAATTACGCATATAAATCAGTGATTATAAATAATGCTGATACATTAAACCTAAGTATTGGACAAATAATTAAGGTCAAGGTGGTTGACTCTTCTCAATATTCACTTTTTGCAGAATTCTTAGAATTCAAATAGGATTACAAAATAGATTTGTTAATGAATAATCTTAAGTAGTCTTATATGTGGCTATTAAAAAGGGTTATTTAATCCATATATTTTTCTTATAAATATAAAAACTAATTTATATATTAAAATTATTTATTGTGTATGTTCTGTAGTTGCAGATGTATAAAATGTAAAAGTATAGATTTAGAATATTTTGCGTTTAAAGCTTCTGATGGATTTGAAGAAATTCACCATACGTGTAGATCGTGTAAAACTCATTTTAATCATCTTGATGGTGATACCTATGATCGATGTGAAAAATGCAATTATAACAATAAAAAATAACTAGAATTTAGGTTATGTTTTAAAACTATCTATTAATTTTTTATGGTATAATCCATTACAATGATTCTTTTCAACAATTTTAATATTCTTAATATCTTTTATACTTTTATTTGCCTTATAGAACTCAAAACATATATTACACAGTTCTACCATATTTTAAATTTAGTTTACTTTTATATTATTTTTATGTAGTTTAATTATTTATATCTTGAATTCACCTATCAACACTTAAAAGTAAGAAATAGCATTCTTTTACTGGGATGGCCGCCCGAAAGAATACATCTAGAAAAAAAAGATTAATTAGGAAAATTAAACAGAATAGGCCTGTGCCTGCATGGGTTATTATTAAGACGCATAGACAAGTACGATCTAATCCAAAGCGTAGACTCTGGAGAAGATCCGATGTTAACGTAGGATAATGAATGGTGATTTATGAAGATGTCAAAATCTGATGAGAATACAACTCATGTATATACCATTAATCTAGGAAAGGCTTGGTTAACTCCTCAATATCGCCGAACTGATAGAGTAATCAATATGATTAAGGAATTCGCCAAACGTCATATGAAAAATGAAAATATAAAAATAGATCAAGAGTTAAATAAGGAAATCTGGAAACAAGGCAAAACAAATCCACCAAGAAAAGTACGCGTACGAATGTCCCTTGACGATAATATTGTTTTAGTATCATCTTATCAAGAAAGCCCAAAGGAAAAAGAAGTAAAGAACGACGAAAATAAGGACACTACTTAAACAGATACCATCAAAATTTCCTACTTTTAAATTCTGTTTTAAACATTTTTATTCTAATTTACATTTTTATCGTGATAAGGCTCCTTAAAATCCATTAAATAAATGGGATTTTCCTTGATGATGATCTATCATTTTCCTCAGGATGGATTGCGTGTTTTCTAGCCAATAATAATAATATACCACTAAACAATAGTAATACTAGTGCTAACCCTTGCGCTCCTCCATTTGGAATAAAAATCAGATAGATAACAGAAAATACAATACATGAAAAAGCCTGTAAACAATATTGGATAGATGATACTAACTTAGTCTTTTTTGCAAAAAATGTAATTCCAAATAAGGCAATACTAGGATAAATTGTTAGCAAAATAAACTGGTCAATATCTATTTCATTATGTGTCAATAATTTAATGAATAATATTCATAATATTTTTCTTTCCTCCTTCCAATTAAATATTAATCAAAGATAGGAGCGATCTCAGTTGCAATTTTATTATTAACAAGAGATAATGCATTTTCAAATGGTAAGTTTGCCACATCATCAACGCTAAAAGGGCCATATTTATACATATCAACTCCCACAAATTGCTCCATTGGTTTTACAAACATAATTAGTAATTTTTTTTGTTTAATTGTATCTGTTATTTTTTCTAAAATCTTTGACTGACCATTGGTTATTAAGGTCGTTATTTCTTTTCTCTTTCTTTTTGACTGAATTTCTCCATCGATTATAAATTTTTCTTCATCTGTCATTTTAGAATACCCTATCTCTAAATTTGAGTTTATATTTCCTATAAGGATTTTTTCTATTCTTATTTGCAGTAAAAGATTCGATATTATCGATAAATTTTCTATAATTTTCTGTACAATTCTTTTTTCAAGAATGTCATACTCTTTTGCCTTTAAATTTCCAATTGTAATAGCTAGTCTCTGATATGTATCATAAGGTATTTCCTGTAATGAAGAAATTTGATATTCTTTTAAAAGAATATTATATGCCATTTCTAATGTGAAATACTCTTCCAAATTGTCAGACATTAAGTTAATATGGTAGCAGAATCAAGTTATAAATAATTCCGTTTTTCTATTTAAAATTTCTGAAAGCCTTAATTATGAGACCCTTAATTATTACCAACTGATTTGCCATATAGGATTATTGAAGGAAGAATTGAACAACAAGATTTTAGCACTGATGACATTATGGATAAATTAGAAAAAGACGATATCAAGTTTATAGATTTACAATTTACTGGACTTTTTGGAAAATTTCATCATATTACTATTTCTGCAAATATGTTTAAAAAAACCGATTTTGAAAATGGATTACCCAAAGTTGATGGTTCTTCAATCCGTGGATTTACTGAAATTCATGAATCTGATTTAATTGTTAGACCAGACCCTTCTACTTATGCTATAATTCCTTGGATAGAGAAATATAAAACATGTAGACTGATTTGCGATATTTTAAGGGGAGGATCTAATAGAATACAATTTTTACGGGATCCTCGAGGTATAGCAAAGAAAGCTGAAAAATATGTTAATGAGAATGGTTATTCGTTATCATATTGGGGGCCAGAAGTTGAATTTTTTGTTTTTGATAAATTGTTAGTAAATACCCTTACTCCATATCATGGTCAAAGTTATGAAATAATTTCGAAAGAAGCTCCTTGGGCTTCCGATGGCTTCGGATACACCATGAATCTAAAGGAAGGATACCTTCCTAGCTCTCCAGGTGATAGTTTAATGGATTTCCGGAATGAATGTGTAGACATTCTTAGCAATAATTTTGGTATTGCATGTGATGCACATCATCATGAAGTTGCAACAGCTGGACAATGTGAAATAGATATACTATATGATACATTAGTAAATGCTGCAGATTCTGTCCAAAGTTATAAATATATTGTAAAAAATGTTGCCAAAAAACACAACATGATAGCTACTATGATGCCAAAGCCAATAGCACTTGATAACGGATCAGGTTTACATGTTAATATCAGTCTTTGGAATGATAACACTAACTTATTTTTCGACCAAAATGATGAATATGCTGAAATTTCTGAATTAGCTAGATATTTTTGTGGAGGTATATTGGAGCATTCATTTGCACTCGCTGCAATTGTAGCCCCTACAACTAACTCATATAGACGATTAGTTCCAGGATATGAAGCTCCTGTGTATGTTGCTTGGAGTACTGGTAATAGATCCGCTATTATACGTATTCCAGGACATTTTAGAGGCGAAAAATTTGCAAATATGAAAAGAATTGAATTTCGTGCTCCTGATCCCTCGTGTAATCCATATCTAGCTTTTTCTTGTATTGTTGCAGCTGGTTTAGATGGAATAAAGAAAAAAATATCTATAGGTGATCCTATTGATGAAGATATTTTCAAAATGAGTTCCAAACGAAGACGTCAACTTGGAATAAAACAATTACCAACTAGTTTATTAGATGCAACTGAGGCTTTAGATTCAGATAGAGAGTTTCTTAAACCCATATTTGATGGCTCAGTAATTGATAGATTGATAGAGCATTCAACAAATGAATATAGAGAAGTTACTTTAAGACCTCATCCACATGAATTTTCTTTATATGCCGATGTATAAGTATAAGAATTTCAGTTAATTTTAATTAATATTTAATTTATTTAATTATTTTGTATTATTAAAGGTCATCAATTTTCTTTGCCAATATAAAGTCATATTCACTTAACCCATTAACTTTGTGTGTAGATAAAAAAATTTTTACTTTGTTAAAAACATTAAATAATTCTGGATGATGATCTAATTTTTCTGATTCTAATGCTATCTTAGTAATAAAACCAAAGGCTTGAGTAAAATTTTTAAATTCAAAAGATTTACATAATTTACCGTTTTCGATTTGCCAGTTTTTTATTTCTTTTAACTTCACTTCGATTTCATTATTAGAAAGTTTTTTATAATTATTCAACTAAAAAATACTTTACTTGATTACTATTAATGTATTTTACTGTAGTCAACAATTATAGTGAAATATTTTTTTTACTTATTCTTACCTTTGTAGAAGATATTCATTTTTGATAATCGAAATATAAATAAAGCAGATGAATACTCTTCCGTGTATGAGCTCAAGCAAAAAACCACATATGAATCTCGTGGTTACAGGACATGTAGATAATGGTAAATCTACAATTGTAGGCCATTTAATGGTTGATTTAGGAGTTATTGATCAAAGGACTATAGAACAATTTGCAAAAGAATCAGAAGCTACTGGTAAGGGTGATACTTTCAAATATGCATGGGTTTTAGATAGTATTAAAGATGAAAGAGATCGAGGAATTACCATAGATCTAGCTTTTCAGAAATTTGAAACTACGAAGTTTTTCTTTACGTTAATTGATGCCCCTGGTCATAGGGACTTTATTAAAAATATGATAACAGGTGCCTCAGAAGCTGATGTGGCTATTTTAGTTGTATCCACCAAACCAGGAGAAACAGAAGCCGCAACAGAACCTGGAGGTCAAGCAAGAGAACATGCATTTCTATGTAGGACATTAGGAGTAGGACAAGTAGTAGTTGCATTAAATAAAATGGATGATTCCAACTATTCAGAAGCAAGGTATAATGAAGTCAAAGGTATTGCAGAAAAAATGCTGAAAATGGTGGGTTATAACACCAGTAAAGTAAATTTTGTCCCTGTCTCTGGATGGAAAGGTGATAATTTAGCAAAAAAATCTGAAAATATGGGTTGGTATAAAGGACCAACTTTATTAGAAGCACTAGATTCTTTCGAGCCGCCAGAAAAACCAATTGGGAAACCCTTAAGAATTCCAATTCAAGATGTATATTCAATTACTGGTGTAGGTACTGTTCCAGTAGGTAGAGTCGAAACAGGTGTTGTTAAGGCTAATGATAAGGTAATAGTCATGCCTGCTGGAGTAACCGGAGAAGTCAAATCTATAGAAACGCATCATACCCAGATGAATTCAGCCGAAGCAGGTGATAACATCGGATTTAATTTAAGAGGAATTGACAAAAAATCTATTCATAGAGGGGATGTTATAGGGCATCCCGATAAACCTCCAAGTGTTGCTAAAGAATTTGAAGCTCAAATAATAGTAATCCATCATCCAACTGCTATGGCACCAGGTTATACACCAGTTTTACATGCTCATACAGCACAAGTCGCAGCAACTTTATCGGATTTTGTTGCAAAAATTGATCCTAAAACTGGTGGAGTTTTAGAAGAAAAACCAAAATTTCTTAAAACAGGAGATGCAGCAATTGTAAGAATTAGACCAGTCAGACCTCTGGCTATAGAAACTTTCAAAGAATTCCCTGAAATTGGTAGATTTGCATTAAGGGATATGGGTACTACAATTGCAGCTGGAGTTATTAAATCCATTACTGAAAAATACGAAAAGAAGTAAAAGTGAAATATTACAATGCCTCAGGAAGCTAGAATAAAACTAACAAGCACAAATCTTTCTACCTTGGAAGGAGTTTGTTCTGAAATAAAAGGGATAGGTGAAAAAAGTGGTATAAATTTAAAAGGTCCTTATCCACTGCCTACAAAAAAAATGAAAGTAGTAACAAGGAAATCTCCCTGTGGCCAAGGAACAAATACATGGGATAAATATGAGTTAAGGATTCATAGACGAGTAATTGATTTAGGTGCGGATGATAAAGCTATTAGACAACTTATGAGATTGAGAATACCCGATGATGTCTATATAGAAGTATCTCTCACTTAAATTTTTATAATCATGCCTAACCAATAATCTGTACCAATTGTTACCATATCAAGGAATAACTCTCATTAATATTAAAAATATAAAATGAATTTATTCTGGTCAATAGTGTTATTACAATCACTTTTATTATTACTCTTTAATTTTAATCAAATTTTTGCAGAATTATCTATATCTAAAAATGATTTTAAATCTTATGAAAATAAAAAATATTCTGTAGAATTAATGTACCCCTCAAATTGGACATATGTTGAATTTATAGATCAAATTTCTGATAATGATCTCTTTATAATAATTAGTTTCATTTCTCCATTAGAGTCTTCTCTAGATACATTTCAAGAATATTTTACTATTAAATCAAAAATTCTGGATTCCGGAGATTCTTTTTCTAACCACTTTAATTCATATTTAGAAAAACTAAAGAACACTATAACAAATATAAATATATCCAATATAGAAGATATCTCCAATAGAAATAAATTTATACATTATTCATTTTCGCCTCCACAATCGGGATTAATTATAAACAAAGATGAATATATCTTTCTAAAAAATTCTAATAATGTATTTCATATTGAATTTACTTCTAATGGTGATGATTATAAAACATTCAAGCCATTGATTAATAAAATAATGTCATACGTACGTCTTACTTAACATGATATTTGCGGTATTATAAAAAAAGGAATTGAAAAAAAAACTCTATTTATTGATCTTATCAAAACGTTGCGAAACGTCTTCCCAGTTTATAGTATTCCACCAAGCAGAAATGTAGTCAGGTCGTTTGTTCTGATATTTGAGGTAGTATGCATGTTCCCATACGTCACATCCTAAAAGTGGTATTAAACCTTCTGTTCTTGGACTGGTCTGATTTGGCATTGCTTTGTATTCTACTTTGTTGGTAGATGGGTTGTAGACAAGCCAACCCCAACCACTCCCTTGAATCAATGTAGTAGTAGAAGAGAATTTCTCTTTAAAGTCTGAAAAACTTCCAAATGACGAATTTATTGCATTAACAATAGATCCACTTGGCTCACCTCCTCCATTTGCTTTCATGTTATGCCAAAATATTCGATGGTTATCAAATCCTCCTCCGTTAAAGTTGATTGCACTTTTTTGATCAGCAGGTACTTGATCAAGATTAGATAATATTTCCACAATATCTTTTTCTTGAATTTCAGGAGAACATTTCTCAAGTGCTGCATTGAGTTTATCTGTATAAGTTTGATGGTGTTTTGTATGATGTATTTCCATAGTTCTTGCGTCAATATATGGTTCTAGTGCATCATAACTGTAAGGTACTGGAGGTAATTCATATTTTCCCATAAATATATTTTTTTTTGTAATTATTAACCTTTGTGTTATATAGTATATTTTTTTAACATTGACTTGATTTTATACCTACTTTCTTCGTTGTCAGAGGGAAACATATTTATTGAAATTTAAAATTCTATTTTAACTGCTTACTCATGGTTATTAATAAGGAACTGCTAGAAAAACGGAAAAAAATATCTCAACACCGACCTAAATTTGTAAGACAGGAAAGCTGGAGATACGACAGGCTTGCAGAAAACTGGAGGAAGCCTAAAGGGAAAGATAATAAAATGAGACTACAAGTTTCTGGCGTTCCTCAATTGGTAAAAGTTGGATATAGAGGCCCAAAGGTCGCTAGGGGACTTCATCCATCAGGATATGTTGATAATTTAGTCTATAATACCAATGATCTGTTATCATTAGATTCAAAAAAAGATGCTGTAAGAATAGGTCATATAGTTGGAAAATTAAAGAAAAAACAAATTTTGACTAAAGCAACTGAATTGGGATTAAAAGTTTTGAACCCAGGAAAAGATTCTAAATTACAAAATAAATCACAAATAAAGGAGAATGAGTAGAAGATATGGTTGTAAATCTTAAAAAGAAACGTGAATTAGTCGCGCGAATGCTTAATGTTGGTTCTAATCGTGTTAAATTCGAGCCTGATAAGCTTGATGATATAGCAGATTCTATAACGAGAGAAGATATTAGATCTTTAATTAAAAATGGAGTTGTATGGACATCAAAGCCCAAAGGAACCTCCCGTGGTAAAGCTAAAGCAAAATTAGATATAAAAAAGAAGCATGGAACCGGTGCTGGATCTAAGAAAGGGCGTAAAACAGCAAGAACAGGAAAAAAAGAGTTATACGTAAAAAAAATAAGAGCAATGAGGTACCATTTGAAAGTATTAAAAGATAGAAACGATGTTAACCGTGAAATATATTGGTCTTTGTATAAAAAAATTAATGGTGGTCAAATTCGCTCCTTAACTCACTTAAGATCTACTGTAAAAGATTGGAAATCACAATAAGGATTTCCAAAGATCCTAAATTATTAATCAATTAAAATCGTTTATGATTGAACTGGACCTATTGATTAGTTTTTCTCTTAAGCTAATAACCTGGGACCTCTTTTCTCCATCCAAGTTAGTTTGAAGCAATACATTTAATCCTTCCACTATATATTTTATATTGGGTAAAGTAAGAATATCTCGATCATCACGATCATCTTGATGATTTTCTTCCCAATTACTCATACTTTAGGTTGTTTTGTGTTAATGTTAAATGTTTTGGATTTCAATTTGATAAATTAATTGATGTAATTACTAAAATATTATGGTTTTAGACTATTTGATCATATGTTATTTACCTTAATTACTTCGGAAAGAGATCCAGCTAGTAAAACAATGATAAAATATTTACAAGAAGACAAAAAATTCAAAGAAATAAAAAATTTCTATTTAACTTCTTCTTTATACCATAATATTTCAATGTTTATATCTCCTGACCAATTACTATTTTCTGATAGTATAGATGCTCAATGCAAAGAAACCGATGTATTAATTTTTCTTTCTAGACATCAATCAAAAAGTGAGATCCCGTCTTTGACTTGTCATTTTCCAGGAAATTATTTTACTAATTCTTATGGCGGAAATAAATGTGAGTTAGGAATTGCATATCCCTCATTGCAAAAGAATTATCTTTTAAAAATATTCGAATTAAGAGAAAAGGTTCCTTTGTGTGATATAACTATAGAAACTACACATCACGGTCCAACTAGTATAAAAAAACCTGTTATGTTTGTTGAAATAGGTTCCTCTGAAGACCAATGGAGTAATATTGAGAATGCATCATTCGTATGTGATTCTTTATTAGATACATTAACAAAAAAAATTTGTCCTGCAAAAGATATTGCAATAGGATTAGGAGGAAATCATTATGGTTCCAAATTCAACAAACTAATATTAAATACTGAATATGGAATAGGTCACATAGCAAATAAATACAATTTATTTAATATTAATAAAGATATGCTAAACCAAATGATTTCAAAATGTTATGAAAAAGTTACCTATATAATAATTGACCAAAAGGGGTTGGGTAATGAAAAAGAAAGAATAATGAATCTATTGAAGGATATTGAATTAGAAGTAATTAAAATATAAATTCCTCATAATTGTACGATTAAATACTTTCATGTATTGTTATTGATGAAATTTCATTATATTTCTAAAAGTAGTATTATTTTCTTATTATAAAAGGATAAAAGCATATTAATAAGATCAAATATAAAAGACAAAGATAAGAAAAAAGAGATATGTGTCCTTAGAAAATGAAGGTACATTCACATACATACAATGCTCTATCACCAACCTTATGAGAAGAGAGGAAGGATTCATTAGGAGTATCCTTATAGAGTATAAAATTATGTGAAAGTTAGATCTTAGATTCAATAATTACTTTGAATTATTCATTAAAGAAAAGTTTCTTCTCCTTAATTTACTATTTATATTTATTAAACCTGATAGTATCAAATACTTTAGAAGTTTTATTGAGTGTTACTAAACAAGTCACAACTAATAAAGGCTTTTTTAGCTTTGTTTTTATATTCTAATTCTATATAGATATTATTGAAAAAATTCGCAGAAAAACCGCCAATGATTATAATATCTGGATCTTGTTTGAATTTTGATAAAGAAAGAAAGAAAATAGTTGAATTCATAGAATATTTGCAATTTTCGGTTCGCTCAAAAGTTAATTGTGAAGTCTCATCTAATGGTGCTGCTTTAGGATGGGATTTCTTCAATATCTATTTTGACCTTTCTCTTATAGAAAAATTGATAGAAAATTTTCCAGAAATTTCCAAAGAAGAAGGAATAACTCTTGAACAGCAATTCGTTTTATGGCTTACAAAGCAATTTAAAAGACGAAATTTGAACTATCATCTTAAGGTAAGTGACACTCCCTATGAAAATACAAAAGGGTTTAGATTAGATCCAAACAATTATCGTGACGATAGCCTGTTGGAAGATTTAAGATAAATTATTCTTTCAAATACCATTTTATCCATCTATTATTAGTTTCTCTTAATGGATATGCTTGTAATTAGACTTTGAAACGTAATTTAATAACTTTTTATAAGAATGAATGTGAGTTTAAAATGTTTAATTGATAACTATTAATACAAGGCTATAAATTTTTTATATACTTATGACTCTATTACAAAAACCTCAGTTAGGCTGTTGGGATTTATCAGAATTAGTAGATGGGGAAAAAAATAATATCAAAAATTATTTAAAAATATTACATGATGATGTCATAAAATTCAAAGAAAACCGTAAATTACTTAATGATAATATTTCTTCACAAAAATTTTCTAAAATGCTATTACAATTGGAGAAGATTTCAGAGAAATTAAATATGGTGGTAGGTTTTGCACATTTGCAATATTCATCCAATACTTCTTCTAATGAATATTCTGCCTTAGTTACAGAAATGGAATTATTAAGCACTGAAATTTCTAATAATTTAATATTTTTTGATATATGGTTCAAACATATCCTAAAAGAAAATGATGCGAATAGAATTATTCAAACTGTTGATCCTATTTATAAACATTTTCTGATACATAAAAGAGTTTTAGGGAAATATACCTTATCTGAAAAGGAAGAAAAAATTGTTAATATACTTGAAGTAACTGGACCAAATGCATTAGTCAAAATATATGATCGAATGACAAATAATTTTGAATTTATTCTTGAAATAAAAACAAATAATAAAATAAAAAGAAAAAAAATTCTAAATAAGGAAAAGTTAATGTCACTAGTTAGAAGTAACAAATCAGAGGAACGGAAAGCCGCATATAAATCATTGTTCAATGTATATAAAAACAATAGTGGAGTTTTAGGTGAAATATATTTAAATTTAATAGTACAATGGCATGATGAAAACATTAAAATCCGTGGTTTTGATTCACCCATTTCTGTAAGAAATGTCTATAATGATATAAGTGATACTGTTGTATCTACATTATTGGACACGTGCAAGAAAAATTCTTTTATTTTTCATAAATATTTCAATTTAAAAGCAAAAATGTTAAAATTAAAAAAACTAGAACGTTATCACTTGTACGCACCTCTTGTTAAAAAAGGAATAATACAAAAAAAATATACTTATGAACAAGCAATAAACATAGTTTTGAATGTTTTTGAGTCATTTGAACCTAAATTTCGAGATTATGCAGAAATAGTTTTTAATAAAAACCATGTTGATGCAGAAATAAGAAAGGGAAAGATGAGTGGAGCATTTTGTTCTACAATTACTCCTAAATTAACTCCATATGTTCTATTGAATTATGATGGTATGTATCGTGATATCTCTACAATGGCTCATGAATTTGGGCATGCTATACATAGTATTTGTTCTTCAAATCTGCCAATCGCTGTCTCTCATGCTCCTCTTCCTTTAGCTGAAACAGCTTCTGTCTTTGCCGAAATGTTGTTGAATGAAAAGTTAGCTGAAGAAATGACAGAACAAGAAAGATCTATTCTATTAGCAGAACAAATAGATGACATGTACGCAACTATTATGAGACAGTCATATTTTACATTATTTGAAATTGATGCACATAATAAAGTCATCGAAAACAATGCTACCATTGATAATATCTCATCTTTATATCAAAAGAATCTCCAGGATCAGTTTGGAAATTCAGTAATTGTTTCCGATGATTTTATGTGGGAATGGACATATATACCACATTTTTATCATACTCCTTTTTATTGTTATGCATACGCTTTCGGCAACCTTCTCGTGTTATCATTGTTTCAAATGTACAAAAAAGAAGGAAAATCTTTCATCCCAAAATATTTGAATTTACTTTCTGCCGGGGGATCAAAAAACCCAGAAACTTTATTAACTGAAATTGGTTTTGATATCTCTAACAAAAGATTTTGGCAACAAGGTTTTGATCTCTTGTCAGAAAAAATAGGTGATTTAGAAAATATCCTCTAGTTTTATATGAATGTTAATTAGATATCGATAATATACTATGCTACAAATTTTTTCTGATAAGATTACTAAATTATTTATTTTGTTAATGTAGTTATATTATATTGCTTGATTTGTTTGTCTGATACTGATAAGAGGTTATTGTTTTATTAGAATGAGAACTTTATAACCCATAATAAATATTAATAAAATAATGGAAAAATTCTAGTATGTATGGTTAAAAAATTCTCTGTGAATCTTATTATGCTATTACTTTTGAAAAAAGTGTATGTCTATCTATAATCTAATGTTAATTACCAATACAAATCTTAAAATCCTAAACGAATATAGTTAATAGTCTTGAAAGTAAATTCCTCACAAAATTATAAAAGTTAAATGAATTATAGTTAATACAAGCATAGCAAATAAATAAACCCAAATGCTTTTATTTTGGTATAATTTCACCTGATACCGAACTAAATTTTCTCATTTTTTTATGTCCAGTTTTTTCTTGATGATCTTCAGCATCTGAATTGAAAAAAAAACTACTTTGGCAATCTTCACAAAACCAAATTTTATTCAAGTCCTCGGGATGCATATTTATTAAATAAATCTCTGTAATATAAGAAATTAGATAATATCTAATATACAATTTATAGAAACTAAGTGCTATGTTAAACTTATATTTTTTTTATAAAGTATAATCTTTAGGTAGAATCATATATTTTATTATTATAATTTAAATAATTGGGCTATAAGATCTATCAATTTCTACGTTATCTAATGTATACCGTAAGACAAAATAATGGTTAAAATCTTATTTACATCATATCATTGTCAAACTCAAGGTATATCCTTAAATTTCGATCTCGGGATTATTATTCTGTTTCTGAATTACAATTTTCAAGTCCTATTACTGCACTGTCCAAAGTATTTTTCCTAATACGGTGAGGAAAAAGTAGGACCACTGAAAGATTCCGCACAGGTGCAACAGATTTAGTTGGTATTCTATCCAAATAAAAAATTTAAACTAATCCTATGATTCTTTCATAAGATAGTGCATCTTCTAATTCCTTTTCACTCATCAATTTTTTTCTTAAAATAAGTTCTC
The DNA here is from genome assembly GCA_036520175.1 of Nitrososphaeraceae archaeon. Lineage (GTDB taxonomy): Archaea > Thermoproteota > Nitrososphaeria > Nitrososphaerales > Nitrososphaeraceae > TH1177. The sequence goes on along the minus strand of DATDKD010000230.1, from coordinate 2,273 downwards.
GTATTCCTCTACCCGTTTTTAACGATTCTTTATATATTTCTGCTGCTGTCAAGTATCCAACATATGGATTTAATAAGGTGATAAGAATAGGACTTTTTTCTACTTGTTGTTTTAATCTTTCAGAATTTACTTGAATTCCATTAATAAAATTTGTTGCAAAAATTGGCAAGAAATTTATTAACATGTCAGTGGCATCTAAAACATTCTTTAGCATTCCTGGCATCATTACATTTAATTCAAACTGTCCCGCTTGTGCAGCCATGGTTACAGAAACGTCCTTTCCTATAATATCAAAGCAAATCATGTTTAAACATTCAGCCAAAGAAGGATTGACCTTTCCTGGCATGATAGAAGAACCCGCATGAACTGCTGGAATGAGTATTTCTGCTAAGCCTGCTAATGGGCCAGAAGCCATAAGTCTTAGATCATTAGCCATTTTTATTAGTTCAATTGCCAAGTTCTTTAATCCGGAAGAAAAGTTAGCTATATCGAATTTGCTTTGGAGGAAAAAGTGAAGGTTTGCAGACATTTTTAAATTTAGGCCAGAAATGTCAGAAAGATGTTTAACAATTTTTTCTCGATAGCCTTTGGGCGTATTGACCCCAGTTCCAACTGCTGTTCCACCTATTCCAATTAACTCTAATTTTCTTTGGCTATTGATAATTTCTTCTTTAGCTCTCTCTAGTGCATAGGCATATACTTCAAACTCAGAGCCTAATGTAACAGGAAGAGCGTCCATAAGATGAGTCCGTCCAATTTTTATAATATTTTTAAAATCAAGAGATTTGGTTTTCAAAGATGCTATCATTACATCAAGAGCTTTTATAACTAAATTAATGTTCATTAATATTGCAATATGCATTGCTGTTGGAAATGTATCATTACTTGATTGAGACATATTAACATGGTCATTAGGACTAATAATCCTATAATCGCCTTTACTTTTTCCCAGAATTTCTAAGGCCCTATTTGCGATAATTTCATTTATATTCATATTAACAGCAGTACCAGCGCCTGAATTAATAGCGTCTACAACAAAGTGGTCTAAGAACTGTCCTGACAAAATTTCATCACAAGCTTGAATAATTACTTTAGCAATTTTCTCATCTAAAATTTGTAATTCAAAATTAGTTAACGCTGCTGATCTTTTAATCATAACATAAGCTTTTATAAGGTTTAAATGAGATTTATTACCAGTTACTTTGTACTGTTCTATTGCACGAGCTGTAAATGGACCATAATATGCATTATCAGGAACTTTAAATTCTCCTAATGAATCTTTGTCTATTCTAAATGACATTATAATGACTATAAAATTCTCGTTTATATAATACTAGTTAACTACAACAGAATAAGTTAAACAATACTGATTCTAAAATCATTTTAATAAAAGTTTATATAATATATTTATATAGTCCACAAACCGCATACCAGTATGCCGCAAACTAAACCCATTGTAAGTATCGAGAATGTTGTTGCTTCAGCAACTATAAATCAAACGGTTAATTTAAATCAAATCACACAAATATTTCCAGACGTTGAATATCACCCCGATCAATTTCCTGGTCTTGTTTTTAGACTTAAATCTCCAAAAACTGCTACTTTAATTTTTAGCTCGGGAAAAATGGTATGTACAGGAGCCAAATCAGAAGATCAGGCAATCAAAGCCGTCAAAAGTGTCGTTCAAAAGTTGAAAAAAGGAAGTATCCAAATTGAAAACGAACCCATAATTGAAATACAAAATATAGTTGCATCCGCAAGTTTAGGAGGCAAAATTCACCTGGAATTAGCTGCTAGAGTGCTTCCTCGCAGTATGTACGAACCTGAACAATTTCCTGGATTAATTCATAGAATGTTAGATCCCAAAACTGTTATCCTTCTGTTTGCAAGTGGGAAGTTAGTTTGTACAGGGGCTAAAAAAGAAGCAGAAGTATATCGTGCTGTACATAATCTTCATAATCTATTAGAAGAAAAGAACCTTATGATATATGAAGGGTAATTATTTTGAAATGCTACATTTTTTCTTTATTTATCCACTCTTTTTTATAGATAATATTTGCTAACTCGTTGATAGTTAAAAAATGTAAAGTGATTCCATTTGTATTAAAAATTTTTTCTTATTCTATTGTACCTTTTAAAGGATACATAAAATCCTTGATTACTCCTCAATTATTTCTAATATTTTTTGTAAATCTGTTAAGGGGTTCTTGTTTTATAATAGTTATACCATAATCTAAAAGTTTTTTAGATTTTCCAATTTTTCAAATACAATA
>DATDKD010000229.1:0-4001 GCA_036520175.1 Nitrososphaeraceae archaeon | reverse complement strand
ACTATAATAAGCAAATATCAAATCTTCATTACTTATCTAGATATAATTGCTTTCATTGATACATGCTTCATATTGAAAAAATTAAAAATAATATTCTTCAAAAGTTGTCGATAAACAACAAAAACATATCTGTCAACTTAGTATATCAACAGAATACAAGATCTGAAAGTGATCTATCAGAGAAAAGAAGAGAGATCAATCCTTCTCTTTCCGGTATGGAATTTACTTGGCCAGAAGACTACTAATAATAGGAAAGAACAGTTGATAGATAATTAAAGTAATTTATATTACCCTCATCATATAAAGTAATTTTCACTCATTGTTAGAAGTTAAAACAACTGATCAAAAGATCGAGTTAAATTCATAGAAGATTAGTGAAAATATAAATAAATAGGAATCAGAATTATATTTTTTGTCAAAATAAAATCATCTATGAAAATAAATGAATTATTAAATTTAACAAGTTATGGATACCAAATGAGGCTTTAGTTATAATATTACTATTCTCTATGTTCTTTTTTCATATGGAGATCAAGCTGTTTTTCATTTCTTGCTATATAAGTGCATATCTGACATGTTTTCTTATCTTTTCGGCCTTGAAGATAGTCTAGCAAATGCATTAGGTATATTGTTATACCCCACATAAATTATAAAGAGCCAAATTATATTTAGGACTTTAAGTAATTCTTCTTCTTGTTTTTGTCCTCTATTTTTTTATATCATTTATTAACTGTGATAGTTTTTAATTTAGATATTTAAACTAAATTAAGTTTTATTCGTCGCTATTTTCTTTTGGTTTTCAACTGTTCTTAATATTAATTTATATTTTCCATTTCTCGGTCTGATCCTTAATCTATAACCACAACATGGACACCAGGTACCTTGCCAATCAATATAGATCTCACATACCTGACAGCGTTTTTGCCCTATCAAATAGCGCCCCCCATTTCTAGGTTTTATTGCTTTATGACGTTGACAAATTCCCTTACATGTCATTTTCCATCAGCAGTATACTAATTGAAAACATAATAATGGATATATTGTAAATTTGAGGTATTATATATTATACATTTACATAAGCAACTTGATTTTTTAAATTATATCTTATTGATAGTTTTATAATCGAATCAATCAAATTCTTTCTATTCTATATCCTTATTAAGAAAAACTATCATCAATTTTTAATGGAAAATATCTGCTAATACATTTATGATTCTCACTATATTCGTATATAAAATATAAAAAAGATATATTTTTTCTTTACTCCCTGTTTACTTCTTTTCTGTTAATGATTCAAAAAATTGAATTAGTCTCCCATTAAAGCCATAATTGTATTTCATTAATTCGGTAATTTTCTCAACACAATTTAAACAAATATTGTAATATTTATCAGAAAGATCCTCGTTATTATTAGTGATAACTTCCGATTTTTTGGTTTTGTTGGTGTTACTACTATTACTACTACTACTAACATTTAGATATATTAACGTATTAATTTCATTATTGCATATATCACAGGTTTTGATTTGTTCTTCTTTTACTATATCTTTTGTGGTTGAAATATCTTCTATCATATTTACTTTCTGTATGTATTGGTACCAATAATGTTTTCCTTAATCTTATTAATTCATATTTTCCTTGGTAGAACTAATTTCTTAAAAGGGAGTAACCATAGTAATTAATAAAATCTGCTCTTTCGACTTTGTCAGAAAGAAACAATTAATTTTATCAAACCCATAGAATGTTATGAGTAAAATATTATGTTTACTAATAATTTGAATAGATTCACGTCGTCCTTTGCAGACATTTTTAAGTTTTATAAAAGAGTATCAGAACAGTATACCGACCATAACATCTTGGATTCGGTCAAGCAAACAGTACCAGACCGAATATTAAAATCATATATCGATCACCAATCGTTAATCCCTCTCTTATATTGGTTCAGAAATGATTTGATGAAATGGATGCCAAAGGAATTACAATGTTCAAGTTGTAATATGCAGATGAGAGTCAAAGTTATAGAAGGTGATTCAACCATATTACGCAAAACAGAAGTGCATTCATGTGACAAATGCGGATCTTCTGTAATATTTCCTCGATACATGAATATACTAAAAATTGCCGAAACAAAGGTCGGTAGGTGTAGTGAATGGTCTATACTCTTTGGTGCCATTCTAAATTCATTGTCAGTTCATACTAGAATAGTATATGATTTTCTTGATCATTGTTGGAATGAATCTTTGATAAATAAAAAATGGACACACCTTGACTCAACCTTGAACTATCCTATTTCTTTTAACCACCCTTATTATTATGAGCGAAATTGGGGCAAGCACTATGAATATGTTCTAGCATTCTCTGCCAATAGTATCGACGATGTTACTACATGTTATACTGAAAACTGGCACAAGGTTAAGAAAAAGAGAGAAAAAGAAGATAAAATAGATGTATTGAAGAAATTTTATTTGAGATTATAATTCACTTATTGAGAAAATAGATTCTTTCTTGTTCCAGATAGATCTAAAACCAATAAAGTTGCCAGAAACAATAATAAGAAAAGTAAAATAGAATTTTAGATATATTTTTAAATTAAATAAAATTTTTTTATTGTTATAGATGTTATATAATTTTAAACTACAACGAATTTTCCTACCTCTAAAAAAGAAAATTAGGGAATAGGAAAATGTAGATTTGCTGCAATACTTACTGGCAGAGAGGAAGTGCCAGTGGGAGTAGATACTTTAGATACGGCTTTAGCAACCTTTCAATTAAGAAATGATAATGAGGATTTAAAGTATTCTGTTAAAGTTACAGATATTAATAAAATAAAAGAAGTTCACATTGATAGAGGGAAACCAATGTAGAAAGTAGACGTAGTTGCTGAGATGTACAAGTCGGAAACTCTATCCTGTGAAGTTTTAGGTAACTTATGTAAAGGAAATATAACTTCACAACAATTCAAAGGTCCGCTAAAGGAAAAGGATTCCCACGAGTTAATCAAAACAATAGTGAAAAGGAGAAGACTATGGTAGATATAGTAACAGAAGATAATCCAAATGGTAAAGTAAGAGCAAAATTAAGAATTACCATCTTCCTGATGGTTAAACCTCTCATGACCTTATTTTCTTTTAAAAATAGTTACTTTATGAATAATAATCTCATAATTAAAAATATTTTGATATATTGAATTTACTTGGATAAATTTTCTACTCCTTCTCCAATATTTTCAATCAAGTTCCTTGCTCCTTCAGTAAGGTTAGCTCCAAGATCAGTAGCATTTTTTTGTAATGGGACAACCTTCCCTGTCTCGTTAGAAGAGGGATTTATCAATGTATGGTTTGTCTCTTTTACTATATTCTTTTCGATTTGATTTGTGCCATGAGATAACGCAAATGGGAGAATAGTGAACGTTGTTAGAATAAGTATTAATATAAGACATCCTGTTGTTGTCAATGCTACAGCTAATGACCTGTTCTATATTAATTTGTCATTCTCTAAAATTCTATCTATATAACAAATAGTTTTTTATTTATTATAAGTACTCAAACTCTTCCTCTTACTCCAGAGTAGGAATATTACAAGACCTAATAATGATAGTGTGAGGTACATTAATAAATTTAAGACTTGCTGATTGACTCTACCTTTTTTTCTAATAAAAATCTTGTTCTATTTTTGTTTTATTACTAACATTACCCTGGATTGCCAATGATATTTTTATCAATCTTCATTAAATAACTATTGTAAGAATACTCATTTGAAAGTAGTCTGTGTGCTTCTAATAACCTATATGCTTTACGGATGGGTTCTCATCTACCAAATTTCCAAAAACCAAGTTTCAATCTCTATCTATCATTTTACCTTTCTCCATCGTTGTAGGAGTGTTTCTTCTCATTATAATTACTGTAACAGTTTCATCTTCAAATTTTTCAATCATATCATGCATTGTTTTTGGTATCCATATTATTTTGTTATCTCCCATTTTACTAATCTTCGCAGGAAAT
>DATDKD010000228.1:0-6220 GCA_036520175.1 Nitrososphaeraceae archaeon | reverse complement strand
ATTAAGGTGGAAACATCTTCTTATAGTAAACTTAGGAATTTATTAGATGAGGCTTTGAACACCTATAATAAGCTCAAAAGTGAAGAATCTACAGAAACCGACGAACAACAACAATATCGTTAGTCATTTTTTCTTATTTTTTATTATTTTTGTTCTTCCAATTCTATAACTACATAAATTATCCAGTGTTTCTAAATGACAACTTATATTTTATAGTACATTTTTGTAATAGTCGGCAAAATTTAATTATACTAGTTATCTATTCGATTAAAACCCTAACCTATATAATATTTCATTACTAATCAATAATATGAAAGAAAAAAACCTTATGATGCTTCCTATATTCATAATCACTCTTTCTCTTTTTACAGGAATACCTATAACTGCCCAAATAAATGAACCTCAGGAACTAACTAAGGATGATAATGTAACTTCTACCATAAAACCACAAGGAACATCAATAGGGGTACAAAATGAAACTTCAATGTCTGAAGATAATTCACAAACGACTAGTGCGGGTAATGTAACTTCTACCATAAAACCACAAGGAACATCAATCGATAATACTAATTAACTAATTTTATTTTTTGTCTATAATTGTATTTAAAAATTTAATAAATCTTAATTATTCTGTTACTATAAAATTTTATCACTTTATAGGTCTAGAATATTTTCATTTGTCAATTTAAGTTATTCATATAAATTATATATTTCAGCCAATCTGCTCTTCATAATAGATTTATGCATTTTATAGTAACAGAAAAAAGTCAAACAGCATAAATTCTGCCTTCAAATAATAAATAAGAATTAGGATTTTAGTAATATCTCAAGTTATTACAATACGGTTAGTATAATAGGTTAGTTTTCAGTTTAATTTGTAATTGTTTTAACAAGCCAAAGTACAAAAATTAGTTCTGTTATATTTTGTTAATCAGGATATAGTTATTTATAAAAATTAGAAATTTATCCAACTTAACTATTGACATTTGGTTGGTAAATCTTGGTGAATTCTGTAATAAAGTTCAAAAGTATTAAACATACCTATTTTAATATAAGAAAAGTGGTACTATGCATAACCTATTTACCTGTAAATTATATGCGAGAGTATTATATAACTAGAAAGTCATTGTTGATTTTCATAGATTTAATAGCATATACTATTGAGAGAATTGTTATAGAAATATTTTAATTTTATAGAGCTATATTATATTAGAATAGACCTAAGTTATTTCGTATTGTATACCTATATCTTGTTTGTTTTACAGATATAGTTAGTAAATGAGCAAAGTAGTTAGTAATCCAGAAAAAACCAATACTAATAAAAAGAAAAAGATAAACCAAAATGAAAATAAAAAAACCAGTAAGTTAGGAAATAATGAGAACTTAGCTCCAAAAAACCTACTACCTCAACAGAAAAGCAAACCAGATAAAGGTATTATAATAGAGAGATCAACTGGAAGGAAAGAAAAATTTGATACTAATAGATTAGCTCAGACTTCTAGTCGGTCAGGCATACCTTTTGTAATGGCAAAAGATATAGCTGAAAAAACTACAGAAAAGATCCAAAATAGTATTAATGATATAAAGTCAAATGTAAAATCAATTGATGAGTCTGATCAAAGTAACCAAACAGGAGGAAGTATGAAATCAGAGGATGATATAGTTGTAACAGCTGGACAAGTAAAGAATCTAGTTGCAAAAGAATTGCAGACAAGAAATAGGCCAGAGGTCGCATCCTCTCTTATTGGAGAGCCAACAAATGCAAATTCAATATCAAGAAAACCATCAATTAATGATAAAGAACCTATACAAGATAATGTTGCAGCCAATAAAAACAGGCTTCGATTTGATCGAAGTAAAGTCCATAAAGATGAAAGAGCAGCATAGAATACATATACAAATACTTGAGATCAAGAATGTGTCTAGTCTTAGTCTCTATGATCTATATTTCTATATTTTATTAAAATGGTGCAAAAGAATTATGTGATTCGATCGCAAGCTTAATGAAACCTAAAAATCATTTTTAGATTCCCATGTAAGAAAATTAATAGTTATTTTATTAGTTAAAAAAAAGTTAGTTTAGAAAGGTATTATAATTTTCTTACTATATTTCGTGATTGTATATTTAAAAAAATAAAGATATAGTCAGGGATTATCTGTCTCTTAAATCATCAATCAAGATGTGTTCTATATTATGAGTTGGAATTAATTCTCTTCTTATTAAAATATTCGAACTTTCATTTTGGTAAAAAGTGATTGTCACATAATCAGCAACTACTTGTACATTTATAGTTTCACAATTTTCTGAAGATTTAATTGCATTAAATTCTTCAATTACTTTTGTAGCTGGGTTACCAGTCGGACTTCTTAAAAAACTGATCATAATATTTTTGACTTCTGTGCCATGAAATTTTATAACTTTCTGTCGAGTCTCATCCATAAATATAATTTATATTACATAAGCAAAAAATGTTTCCAATAGTTTTATAATAGTTACTAAACTCTATATTCTGCAAATCTACAATTTATCAATATCTTTCAATTCTTTTATTATCTATAAATATTGAAATTCTTCAAACATAAGATCTTGTCTTATTTACCTTTTTGGTTTGTAGTATATTTTCTTTTATTGTTAAATAGATTAGCATCATCAGTTAGTTTACCGCCAGAATTGTAGATCCTGTCTACATCTTTCTGATTGGCAGGATCAACCTGATTGTCTTTATTATCATTGTCTTCTCTTCTTAGACCAATAGTAGTAGTAGGAGGAATTTCAGGATGAATTTTGGTAATTCTATATTTATTTTTAGTCTCTTCTGATATTTTAATATCTTTTACAATATGATCTTTATTTCTTGTAACCTCTTTATTCCAAGTTGCAACGTCAGGAGAATCATCTATATCAATTATATCATTAGATGTTTTTGGATCATTTGTTACATCCATAGTAGATGTATTATCTTTTCTTGATTTATGTTGTTTCTTTGTATTTGGATTCATCTTATTGTTTTAAGTAAAAGAAATATTTAAGTTAGTGTTACTTTTAAATTGCTAATATTTCTTATTTATTTAAAAGAGCGATAACATTCAAGAATTATTATTAAGATTTAACATTTACTATTGAATTTAATTCACATTTTATTTGAATTAGATTGTTAAAGCAAATCTAAAATTTACTTATTGACAGTTATATAAGTATAAGAAATGAAATTAAAATTTATAGAATTCATTTATGACAAAAAATATATGTACCCATATTATTGGTAAATAATAAAAAAATTAACTCAATTTATATATCTTTTAGAGTCATTAGAAAAAATTTAGGATATTCATATAATTTACTAAAAAACTAAATAGCTAAACAGTTCCTTACTGATAATTCTCATTAAGATAAGAATTCTTTTTCGACACAGGTAGTATTTTAATGAGGTAATTATTCCTTTTAACTGAAGAATATCAACTTTTAATACATTCTATCTAATGCTTATAAGAAATAAAGCTTAAATAATTCGAGGTAAAGTATAAGCCACTTGACAATTATTATATTTGAACGCGACAACTTTTTAATTACATCCGCTATTTTCTTATTATATACGATCTGCTTGGTTTTTCCAACAATTGCTTATTCTACTGATTCTTTTGAAGATGCGAACTTAATGCAACGTGCCTATGATTCCCTAAATGAAGGAGACATTGAGGATGCCTTAAAGCTATACGATGAAATTCTTAAAGTAAATCCTACTCACATCCCTGCATTAAATTACAAAGGATTAGCATTGGCAAGCTTAGGCCATTATGAAGAATCTATACAATGGTATGATAAGGTTCTTAATATTGATCCCACTAATATTTCTGCACTAAATAACAAGGGAGTAGCTCTTTATAATTTAGGCCATTATGAAGAATCTATACAATGGTATGATAAGGTTCTTAATATAGACCCAGATGATAAAGATGCAAAATATAATAAAGATATAGCATTACTTAGTTTGAACAAATCAACTGAACCATCTATCTTGTATAATGAATCATTTGAGATACCTAAATAAAATTAAGTATTTAGATATAATAGTAATTAAAATCGTACGAGATACGGCACAAATATAATATTAATCTGTTTTTGTCATACTTTGGATTTTTATAATTCAAGTCAATAGTCTTAAAGTTCAAATAATCATAATTTCTCTTAATAATTTTATATTTTGAAATTCTCTAAATATAGTCGATAGTAATCTAGCTTATCAGGATCATATTTTTGAATTATTCTTATAGGTTCACCATTGTTTATTCTACGAATTAATACATCTCGATGTACATAACCGGTAACAAATTTATATCCATTTCTTTTAGCTTCAGCTAAAAACTTCATTCTAAGATTGTGACCTCCACTCTCTCCCCAATAACCTGTTTTAATATTTATCCTTTCCAGGAAAATTGTATTTTTCTGTCCAAAATTTTCTTCAATAGTTCCTCTCCTTAATTTGTAGTATTCTAATGGGCCTCCTTTGGCAAATCCTATAACACTTCCATTAATTTCATTCAATCTTAAACTGACGAGGATGGTTTTAGAATGCTTGATTGATCTGGCAAACTTTTTTTCGTTATTGATTTCAATAGGACTATTAAGCTCCTTATAAAGACTTATAACTTCATTTAAAGTGATTGGATTTATATTTTTATTTTCTTCTGGAATAAACAGTAAATTAATCTCTCTTTTTCTAACAGCATTTCTTATCTCTATTTCTTTTATGAAACATTCTTTAAATTTAGTTATATTGTTTTGAAAATTCTCTTTGTATTTTTCAGAGATTCCACCTAATACTACATCAAGCATTTCTTTCTCTTTATTTAGTAAAGAAAAAAACTTGACTGATTCTTTGTTTATACGTGAGGGGTGCCATCCTAGTCCATGAGCATTACGTCTAGCCAATTCTAAAGCCTGTTCAAAGCCATCTAAGGCATAACCTGCAACTCGTTCCGAAACTGAAAGAAACCAACCGAGATCTTCATAATGTTTTCTTTTCTTAGTGTCATTAACAGCTATCCCGGCATCTGTGAATAACTGATTCATTCGCAGTAGTGCATGCTCAGCTATTTCTCCCTGAAAGGGATATGCTGTTCTGTAGATAATTGCAATAACTATATCGATATCTAAACCTGCTTCATCAATAGATTCTTTAATCTTCTTATCACTTCTTATATACGATTCAACAGCATCTTCATTTGGTTTTTCAAACCTTTTAAGTGGATCAAAATCGTGATAAAGAGCCGAAGTGAACAGATACTTTATATCCATTGAATCAAAGTCAAAGTTATTATTTCTATTGTTATTCTTTTGGCCAAATACTGCCAGTAAGGTGAAATAAGTGGCTTCTAATTCATGTTTTATATTATGATAACCATAATAATCAACTCCTAGACCATTAACAGAAAATTCTGTTATTGCATGGTCCACTGTTTTATTCAACCATTTTGTTGAAATACCCAAACTATTACCTACTTGGATTATTCTATTTTTGAGTACTGCCTCATCTGTTTGACCCAATTTGTGTTTTATCCACCAATTAAAAAGATGTAATTTTTTATGAAATTGATACCATTCATAAGGTGATTCTGCTAGTGGATTGGTAAATGAAAAGTCTAAACTAGATCTTTCCTGAAACTCTCGTTTAGACACTACTACCTTAAACACCAAAGATAAATACTATAGTAAAACCTGACTATAAATATCTTATATTTATAGTAATTATAATGTCTCTTCTAATTTTTATAAATATTCTGTGGATACAAAGTAATTATTTCAAATAACTAGTAGAAAATATAATTATATCAGTTTACCCTAACTGGACAGGATAAAGATTAAAAAATACTTTATCGATAAAAGACATATATCGTCCCTTACTGTAAATGTACATAGTATAAAGGGGTCATTTATGAAGAGTACATAATATAAAAAATTTTGATCCATAATCTTAAGGAAAGAATTTTGTAGATCTAATATAATCAACATTCCATAGAAGATAAATTGTATTAATAACTTTATTTCTTTATTCCAAATAGTACACAATTGATATTAGAATTAGTAGCATTTATGGGATTATACTACTTTGAAATTTCTAGTTTATGTTTATATGAATCTAAATTGATAGATATAAAATTAGCTAGTAACTTCAAATGAATAAATATAAATAATAACAAAAAGATCAAAACTAAGAGTTAA
>DATDKD010000227.1:0-3704 GCA_036520175.1 Nitrososphaeraceae archaeon | reverse complement strand
TTTGTCCCAGAATACTTTGTCGAGATTAGAGAAGGAAAAAAAACCATTATTATTGTTATTATTGTTATAGTTATTATCCTCTATGTTATAGTAAATATTGTTTTTTTCTCCTTCATTGTTTTTTACTTCTACTGTTTTTATTAGTTTTTCAGTGTATTTTTCCCTTTCCAAAAGACATTCTTTTGCCGACTTATCTTCTCTTACTCTGAGAAAAATAGGAGACCTCATAATCTTTTCACTAGTCCAATTACTAAATTTTATTTCTACTACAAGTTCTGGTTGTGTCCAGAAAGGGTTTCGGTTAGTATAGGGTACATGCTCAACTGGGCATTTTTCAATCCTAATTTTTTGAAGTTTTTCATATATCTGTTTAAGGAGCAAAAAATCAAATCCACTTCCAGTGTGACCAACAAATTGTAACTTACCTTTGGAATCATTAACAGCAAGAAGAAGTGAGCCAAAGTAATTTTCCCTATTTCCTTCTCCTCTAGTATAACCTATAACTATACAGTCTTGAGTTTTAATATGTTTTATTTTTAACCATTCCCTAGACCGTATCCCTTGTACATATTTGCTTGATTTATGTTTGGCTATTAATCCTTCCAATCCCATACGTTTAGTTGTATCGAAAATTTCCTTACCTACTTCTTCAATAAAATCGGATTTTTTTATCCTTGTATTTTCTCTAACAACCTCTGAAAGAATTTTTCGTCTCTCTAAAAATGGCAAATCTTGCAAATTTCTTCCATCTAAATAAAGAATATCAAAAAAGTAATAGGTTGCTGGTAGTTCTCTAGATAAGATTTCGATTTCTCTACTGGAATCAATATTCATTCTTCTTTGATGATTCTGAAAACTTGGTATTCCTGTTTTTTTGTCTAAAACAACAATCTCACCATCCAAAATTGCTGATTCCTTACACTTTATAGCTGACTGATTTGACGATGTTATCTGCTCTGACTTTAATGCCATTACTAGCTCTGGATATCTGTGAGTAATAATTCTGCCATTTCTAGATTGCAATTCTAGTGTTCTCTTTAACTTATTAATGAATAGTATAGAACGTACTCCATCCCATTTGACTTCAAAGGTCCAGTCTTTGCTGTTAAAGGGCTCATCTACCAATGTTGATAGCATTGGTTTTATTGTGGTTGGAAATTCTTCTACTACTTCTTGTTGTTGTTGGTGGTTAGAAAAAATAGTAGTATTAGTAGTAGGATAATTTAGCTGATTTTCATTTATTTTATTTGCTTTATTAAAAGAGACTGTTGTCTTATATTTTTTATTGTAAGGTGTATCTTCTTTTTCTAAATCCTTATTTATTCGTCTAGTTAAAACAGAATTTGGTCTAGTTATAGTTAGTTCTTCATTAGATTCGAAATCGTCAGCTAATTTAATCAAGAGCCATTGCTTTCCTTCTTTTCCTCTATCTAAATGAGTCCTAACTAAGGTAAACTTTCCCTTTAGTTTATGACCAAATAAAGTAAAAGTAATCTTTCCTTTTTTAAATTGATCTGATATTTCCTCCTCTGATGTGTATGTACCTGTATCCCAAACAATTACAGTACCTGCACCGTAACTTCCCTGAGGAATTACACCCTCAAAGAGCAAATAATCTAATGGATGGTCTTCTGTCAGAACTGCAAGTCTTTTTATTTTTGGATTAAGTGAGATTCCTTTTGGTACCGCCCAAGATTTTAATACTCTTTCTTTTGTATCTTCTAGTCTAAAGTCATAATGCAATCTGCTAGCATCGTGCTTTTGTACTACAAATTTGCTACTTTTAGTGACTGTGAGCCGTTTTTTGTTTCCTGGAGGTTCAGGTGTTCTACCAAAGTCTCTTTTTTTATTATATTCATCTAACATTTTATGTCACTAATTTACAATAATAGAAGAAAAGAGAAGGCAACATTAATGATATACTTAGTCAACAATATCATACCAAAAGGTAACAAATTTCTCATAGGAATATCTAGAATGATTTTCTATATGTTTCCTCATTCTTCTTTTACCGATTGACCATATTACCTTAATTTCTATGTCCCATACTTCATCAATACTCCAAGTGTTTTGTTCATTGGATGTTTACATCTACAACCATGGGTGCTTAGACCATGAAGTGAAAACTTGTGACGACATCTATAGTAAGTACATATTGGTTCAGTCTCTTGACCGAATACATCAATTATTAGTTGTGGTTGTTTTTGCTGTATTTCTTTATCTGTTGATTCATTTGTTGTAGATGGCGTTGACGATGAAGCAGAACAGGATAATAAAGAAAACTCAATAAACCTATTCTCAATTAGCAGCATTTCTACGTCTTAGTCCTCCATTGATAGCTATAAATTAAAACGTCCTTTCTTGTTGACAAATTTAGCTCTTTTTGCAAGATTTACATTCTGATTTCTAAAGTTCATAGAATTTCTTAAACATTCATTTGGAAGCATCTTTTTGATCCTACTAGTTTCTCTTTTGTCTACGGGGCTTGCTTTTTATACTAATGCTAGCTTTAAGAGCCTCAAGTAAGTTTGTAGTATCTTCAGCTTTTTCTTCTTCTTCCCCAATAGTAACTTTCTGTCCTTTAGATTTTGCTTCTATTAGTTTCTCTAGTTCTTTAGAGTAAGTATCTGAATATTTACCTATATCAAATTGTTCATTGGTTAAGTTATCGACTAATGTCTTTCCTAAAGATAACTCCTTATCCTCGACATTAGGCTGCTGACTGCTAGAAATACCTTCAACTTCATCCATGGGTTTTATCTCATCTAGATATTTTAGCTGATGCATTATGAGGCCTCTTTGATATGATCTTAAAGCAACCAAATGTTCTTTATCTCTTAATACTACCTTACCTATTGCTATTTTATTAGTCTCATTGAGAATCTTGACAAATAGAGAATACGCTTTGCTGTTGGAAGGGGATGTGTTTTTCTTCTTCTTTGTTATTCCAGCGTCAGGACCAATATAATAGTTCTTCTCAATAAATAGAGGATCGAAGTCTTCTGAATCTATAAATTCATTAATCTCTATAGTGTGTGTAGTTTTTAATTTGATATTCTCTAAATCTTCTTTTTCTAGCACAACATAATTATTTTTTGTAATTTCGTAACCTTTCTTTATTTCAGACCAAGGAACTTCCCTTTCTTCTATGGGGCACCATTTTTTATATTTAATTTTGTGACCTTTTTCATCTAATTGATTAAAAGATGAAAATTCATCTTTTTGTGTAGCTACAAAAACCTGAACAGGTATATTGACTAGTCCAAATGATATACTTCCTTTCCATATAGTGCGAGCAGCCATACTAATTGTATACCGTACAACCTTTAAACAACTATGGAAAAAAGATATGTATTTCTTTAGTTGTATGGATATTTAGAATAATCATAGAGAAATTTTATCTATATAATATACAAAAAATAAAAGGAAGCTCTCACATTCTTCATTATTTCTTAATCAGAATATTATTCGATATTTACTTGTTATGCTTGATTTCCTTAGTTAATAAGAACATCTTTCACTTTATAAAATGATATTATGGAAAAGATAAGGCCGCATATTTATCTATTTAATAAATTAGAAATTGTTGCAATATGATTAAAGAAATAACTTCAAGTCTATAATGAGTAATATAGATTATTCTTCAATAATTATAATTTGACTAACAAGTTTAGTATATTATCATTTTCTTCTAAATCCTTTCT
>DATDKD010000226.1:0-2592 GCA_036520175.1 Nitrososphaeraceae archaeon | reverse complement strand
TTTCATGAACTAATATATTAAATCTGATCTTTTAAGTATTATTTTATAAATTATTAATTATGGTTTGGCAAGCATACGCATATTGTTAAATCCTAAATACAGGATATTTTTGTCAAACTTAAAAATGGATTTAGATGATATTCTCAAACTCCATGGGCTTTAAATTTTTTTATACTTTTTATGTGAAATCAATGAAATGAGCTTTGAGTCTATTTCTCCAGCAAAATTGGCTTTAATCTTTGGTATTGCCGCCGTTGTAATAATATTTGCATTACTGGGATCATCTGCAAAAAGCCTATTCAGTGGAAGCATAACAGACGATGCAATAGTGAAAATAAAGGAAGGAAATAATTGCGTGGTAGAAGGAACGGATAGAATCCCGAGAGTGATAAAAGATTGTTCTTATAATGTAAATCACACGATTTTGATTAGTTATAAGGCACAACAACCAGCAATCGAAAAACATGAAATTAAACAATGATTACTATGATAATATCTTTAAGACAGAATCAAATAGAGATAATTGCATGCATAGAATAAGATTGGTTTATAAATTAATTATCAAAGTTTTATTTTTAGGAAGAAGACTTTTTAAACCAAAGATGATTCAATGTCAATATTATCGGATATCAAAATTGTGATTCCGATTTCCTCTTGCAGCTATTCTCGCCTTTTCCTTCCAAAATTCCTCAATGAATATTTCCAAAGGATTTTTGTTCACTTTATATTGATCCTCAGGCTGAGCTGACGGAGGATAGAGTCCTGATTGTCTTCCCACTAAATAGTCAATATAAGGAACTAACCATGCATTACCATTATGCTGGTTTATTATATGGCGTTTTACACTAAACTTTCTTGTTGACCACATACCACAATTAGAACATACCCAGTTTGGTTTCATGTTGTATTTCTTTCCAAGTTATCAGTGTTGCATTGTGCGACTCTGTGCTATTATGTTATATCATATTTTATTTATATCTTTTACTTTTAATATAGTTCCTCATTTACAATTAGAAAGAATTGGTTCTGATTATATAATGATCTACGTAATTGAAAAACGAAGTGTTAGAGAAATTTTGTAAATAAATAATATTTATTTATTCAATTAAAAATAATCATGTTTAGATAACCTACTTTTGCAAAAACAATGAAAACCAAATTCATTGGGTTTAAGAATCGGATTCAATCATAATAATTTGCTTATGCATATATAAACAATAAAATTTTTAGTCAGTCGAATTAATTTTTATAAAATTTTTAAAATTGTACTCTTCGTTATTGCCGTTATTTGTAATATATAATCTATCATTTTCTGGGGAAAATTTATCTAACCCTTTTACATCCAATTCGGCTTCAAATTTTTTTAGAACAGAGAAAATAACGTTATAGTCAATTTTACTCATATCCTGAATTGCTGCTCCTTCGCCAACGGTGGTGCCTTTAGGAGAATAAATAGTACCACCAACCATTCCAGGACCAAATGAGTTTCCGGGAGCTCCCAAATTTAGTAATACTCCGCCTGACATGTACAGGCCTGAATTATATCCTGCTCCAAATGTTATCAAGCTTCCTCCCCTAGCCTGACCCATGGCTCGCTCCATGCATCCCTTTCTTACAAGAATATCCACACCATGACTATCGTCTGAAGCCTGATTGTTCTGTCCTGCAAGTTCTGTAGCCAAACCATCAACTACAATTTTACCACTATAACCTTTATCAGCCAAGCCATTTTCAGCATGACCTTTTACTGTCCATGTTCCATTAAAATTACAGCCAGCTGCAAAAAAGTTCCCAACACTCCCCTCTACTATTAGATCTAGTTTTACAGGTTCTTTGAAACTGAGAATTCCTATTCTGTAAAGAGCTTTGGGATTTTTTATTGTAATTTTATTTTCGCCTTCAATTATTTTCCTTTTTAGAATGGAATTTACTGCTCTTTCATATACCAATGGTGAACTAACAATATCTCTGAATTTTTCTAAAGAAGCCTTTTTTAACCCATTAGGAAGATTTACCCCATAATTTTTATATAATGAAAAATTAAGTCGTTCAAATTGCTCTTCTGGATTTGATGTATTAGAGCCTATAGAATCAGCAATTGATCTTATTTCATCTATATCGAGAATATACAATATATCTCCAATATTTAGCAAAGTTAGAGATATATCTTTTATTATATCAAAATAAATAGATATAAACAAACTCTTTATACTAGATTCTCTTGGATCTATCCCTCTATTTTTTATACTGATCCCCTTCTGGTATAGAGAATAGATTGTAAGTAGATATAAGGAAGTAGAAAAAATATGGTTATAATTGACCATTTGCCTAATTAGTTAACCTGGAAAATCCCAAATTATAATATGTATCTAAATAACCAAACAATATTGGATTATAAGACAATATAATATTTCGAGCTTCTACCATCACTCTATAAAGATTTAATCAAATGTTAAGAAATCATATAACAACCAGATTAAATAAATGTAGAACGCGGAAAGGAGAATTTCATAATAAGAATAGAAATTAAAAATTAGAAAAAATTCTTAAGTTAAGTAGACTTAAACTTAATATTAATGGAATTATTAATGG
>DATDKD010000225.1:0-2446 GCA_036520175.1 Nitrososphaeraceae archaeon | reverse complement strand
ATTTTCAATTATCATTACCTTAACAATTGTCATCAACAAATATAACAAATGTAAAAGATGAAAGATTAAAACTTGTAGAGATTTCAAAGGATTAATTGAGACTTTAGAGGATTCTGGTTTTACAATAGAAAAAATATTAGATAATGGACCTTTCGCTCTTGCAACAATATTAGATATAGATAATTAAGTAACCAAGATAATATTTAGTGAGGCAAAAAAAGTAGCTGTTAATAATATAACTTCTGATTGTAATTAAGTATTAATAGATATTTAGTGAATTCTGTTAACATAATACTAGAGCAAAGTATAACATAACTTTTGAATTAGCATAACAATCTAATTATTTTAAGAATTAGGATAACCATAATAAACTATCTTTATTATTCTAAAACAATGTCAAAAGGATTAGAATATATTAAAAAAAATCCTAAAACAAAATATATGTTTGTATTAGATTTAATTATAGCACTTACAATAGTTTTTATAGCATTTGTGAATATAGATTCAATAGGTTTTGTAAAGGTTTATTCTCAAGAACAAGAACAAAATCAAATACAAATAAATCAAACTTTTATCGAATTGACAGGTAAATTAATTGGTTCTACTTATAGATGGGTCGACTCCAACAATACTATTAATCCCACTTTAATATTTACATCAGGTATAAATAATCAAATTACTGTAAAAAGTTTAAAAGATGATTCTCAAGAACATGAATTAATAATAGAAGGTATTACTTCTAATGGGGATAAGGAGGAATTAGTTATAAGTGATACAGTTCATGACGGGTCTTCGAGTATAGTTGATTTTTATCCTTTAGATCAACAAGAATATAAGAATTATGAATCATTTGATTATTACTGTGAATACTACCCAGAGACAATGAAAGGAAATATAAAAATAACAAATTAAATTCGTTCCATTTTATTTCTTCTAAAATGTATTAACCAAAAAATAACTTTTTATTTGAATTTGTTGATGTTCTATGCGTTTTCCTGCTGTTCTAACATTTAATGCTTCACCTGTGAGAATTACACCCATTGCTATTATAGTAAAAATAGTTACTTTTCATTCTTATTCCAAGTTACCATTCATTATCCCTTTTTAAAAAATTTGTATTTGTATTATTAATCTCAATGTATATTTATTGTAATTGTTTATACCTTATTTTATATTTTATAACATATAATTTGGGTATAAACAAACAAAGATTTTAAACACATATGCTATTTATATTAATGAAATTACAAAAAAATGATATGAAGGAATCTAACTATATAATTTAAACTAGAGTTTTTTTTCTTTGTTTATACCTTTATTTTTAAATAGAAATTGTTATACTTTTGATATATGAGTAACTTTAGTAGATATTTTTTATTAACTAAAAACCCGTTAGTCAAAGTAAAATTGATACGGCTCTGATCTCTGGTTTTTTATAGAATTTTACCAAAGACATTATTATCATTAAGAGATTGACAATAGTAAAAATGTGAGTATTATTAGTAAAACAAATGAAATAGTAGAATAATTAATTTATTCATGTTAGATATTTGTTAATTGTAATTAATCTTATAATTTATGAAGTTTCTTTGTTTATAGGATATACAATAATAATAATGAAATATTTATCTCTTATACAACAACCATTCGCAGACTTGCTAGCTCGTGGGGTAAGCCCTCTTTTTATAAAGTTGATCTTAGTAACAAAACAGGAGGTTCATTGAGGCTCATGTATGTATAACATGTCCTCTAGTTTGGTTTTTTCAGTCCAAAGAGCTCCAAACAGAACCTCTTTTAAATATTGAGACGATATAGTTAATAAAGTTATATACAAATTTTTTAATATGTTATCGTTCTATTAGTACTTCATTATTTTGATATAATATGAAATTTTAAATGATAAAAAAGAGACGTGGATTATGTTATTGCTAATTAATATATTTTTGTTCTATCCTATAATTAGGCATTAGAAGAACTTATTGTTGTTTTCTGATATCTTAGAAAATTCATAACATTTGTTACCATTTTCTATTATGCTCATATCTGAGATTGAAAAACCATAATGTTTTGTAAAAAATATACACCGGAATCAGTCTGATTCAACTTGTAAGGATTGGGTTATTATTTTTCTTCTTCTTTATAGTTTTCTGTAGATTGATTTAAATCAATCAGTATTGTGTGTGAGTCGTTCCGATACGGTCTTTTGTATCTGATAATAATAAAGAGTTGTTAAGTACTAGTTAGTATTTACTTCTCTATTTTGGCTATTACCTGATACTGCTTTTACACAATCAGTGTTTGTTTTTGCGAAAGCCTTTAGATTATCACGTGTTTGTTCAAGTGCTGTATTGTATACTCTCATATTTGATGCTAGAGCATTGTTTATTAGATTGCTAGTATTTAATAGGTAACTTGTAAAGTTGTTTACCATTACTGCATGATTTTC
>DATDKD010000224.1:0-2519 GCA_036520175.1 Nitrososphaeraceae archaeon | reverse complement strand
ATTTACATTTAAAGATAAAAATTTTAGTCTTTCTCATCTTTTCAAACAATATGCATTTTATGTGTTATTTACTGTAATAGGTGCTGGCATACAGTTAGTTGTTCTTTATTTTTTTGTAGAAACAGGAATTATATATCCTATTTCACTCCTTCTTGGAGTTATAGTAGGATCCATTTCCAATTTCATTTTAAATAAGAAATGGACATTTTACGAAAAAGTCTGGTCATAATAAAAAATTTTTCGATGAGCTATCTGAATAAAAAATAGCCTAACTCATTTTATAAAATTAATTCTATAATATTAATAAACTATTATTTTATTCATTTGTAACCTCTTAACATAGTATTTTACAATGTATATTTACTTTATTCGGAATGTCAACTAGAATTCAAATTCCAGGACTATTAATTCTTTCAATCATTGAGGTTCACTATTTATGAAAAACTATATGTTGAACTTACCAAGAACAATATATTTCATCCTCTCTTTATTTTATCTCTTTTTCATTCATCATCTGTGTGGTTGAGCTAGTTAAATTAAGTTTTATCGTCTATAAATTTAGCAAGATATCTTGCTATTTTTCATTTTTAGAGTCGTTTAATTATTCGCACTTCTGAATTATTAAAAATTGTTTATACATAGTGTCTTTATTAGGTTGAAATATCGAAATTGGTTTAAATATGTCTTCTAACTCATTTTTATTTCAATATGTTTAATGTTGTTTCTTAAAGATTTCCGATAAATTTTTATCAAGTATTAACATCAGGAAAGATCTGATTTGTTTTTGCAGGAGGTTAATTGTGAAAATATTTTCCATTATATACTTTAAAATTTTTAATTTCCTATTTAATGTTATGTAAATATATCCTTTAAAAGAATGGTAACTTCAATTGATTCATTTGTTAGTATTACAATGATTAAGAATGACTTAAATTATTTCAGTTCTACGATTGTTTTGGTACCTATTTAGTAAACTATTATATGACTCCATCCTACCACCTAAATAGGATTTAATTTAATAAAATGTAACTGAGCGATCAAATTTATCTTTCTTAATTTAGCATCAGAATAAATGTTGCTAATTAACATTTGATAGAAAAATAATTCTAATAAATTTTCCGTAGCTCAATTTCTTTGGATCCTTTAGGATCAAGATCAAAACTCCCATTTGTTTCAATAGACTTGCTTGTATTTTGTTCAAATTTTGAAATTAAATCTGACTCTGAATAAATTTCTTTGAGCTGCATTACGTTAGCTTTTGTATTATTATCTCTAGTCATTGTTTTTATAAAATTGTCACCTGCTACCAGTAATATATTATTCGTTTTATTATCATTAGCAATGAAATTATTTTTATACACATTTGTACTCGTATCTAGTATATATTTAGGAATCCACAACCAATAGTTAGTTCCCAGAACTGTTAATTTATTATTATTGTTATTATTATTATTATTAATGTTTTGATCACTATCGGTACTCCCAACATTAGTACTATTATTATTTTTTAGATTAAAATTCTTAACCTCTTTAGATATAGCAGAAATTACGTTTACATGAAAATCAGAGGTACTGCTAGTAATCAAATTTGTGCTGATAATAAAACTTGGAATAATTACTGAGAAGATCAAAATTAGTAAAAATAATGGATTATAACGTGTTTGGAACAATCTATTTGCAAGATCAAAAATCATCAATGATATAGATATGGATAGGAAGGGAATTATGGGGATAAGATGCCAATATGATACATAACCTATAAGATAACAGAAAATGATGAATGGTAGCACACCTAATAAAGTAAAGAGATCCTTTCTTATGGCTGCTAATGCCACACTTAAAATAGAAATTACTAGGAAAATAGGGTCAATTACAAATAATTTTTGAAAGGCAACGAATACTCCATTGTTTGATCTTTCAGATTGCCACGTTAAACCATCAAGCCATTCATCTAATTCTCCTAAATATAATGCATTAGCAGGCCAAATAAGAGGTATCAAAATAACAGGAACAAACCAAAGTCCAAGATATTTTAAATGGTGTTTGTTCATTGAGAAAATCAAAAAAGCCACTAATGGAATGAATAAGAATGCAGGAATTTTTGTAAAAATTGCAATTCCAAGAAATATACCTGATAAACTGGAAGTTATTAATTTTTCTTGATTAACGTATTTGCTAAAAGAATCTTTCGTAGATTGTTTACTAAGATATATCGCGAATAATATTGAAAGTAATATAAATGGTAATTGGATTGGTTCTAACCATATTCTTCGTAACATCCATGTTACAGGAACGACAGCAAAGATAGCTGCCAATAAAAGACCTATATTCTTATTATATCTTAATTGACCTATCTTATAGATAAGAAATGTATCAACTACTGCAAGCAACCCCATAATAACTCGAGGCACGAGATATAACATTTCGATTGAATGTACATCTCCCGCTTTGGGTGATAAAATGTCAGGGTATCCAATTAATTTTAAAACACCACCTAAAAACAGTTGACCAAAGTATGG
>DATDKD010000223.1:0-2162 GCA_036520175.1 Nitrososphaeraceae archaeon | reverse complement strand
GATTTTTTCATTTTTTTAGCTAATTTCATTCCATAGCTTATTGCATGAGCAGATTCTAAGGCGGGAATTATCCCTTCTTTTTCTGAAAGAATCACAAAAGCTTTGATTGCATCATCATCTGTACATGATTTATAATTGACTCTTTTAATTTCCTTTAAGTATGAATGTTCAGGACCCACCCCAGGATAGTCTAATCCAGCACTTATACTATGGGTAGTACTTATTTGACCCATTTTATCTTGTAAAAGATAGGTCTGCATTCCATGTAGAATTCCAGTTGAACCTGCTGCCAATGTTGCAGAATGCTTTCCTGTCTTAATTCCACTTCCTTCGGCTTCAATACCATAAAGGGACACTTCTTGGTCACCTATAAATGGATAAAATGAACCAATTGCATTACTCCCACCTCCAACACATGCAACAATGGCATTTGGTAAAGTACCGTTAATTTTTATTATTTGTTTTTTTATTTCTTTACCGATTATACTTTGAAAATCCCTTACAATCATAGGATAAGGGTGTGGGCCTACTACGGATCCAATTACATAATATGTATTTTCTACATTTGTTATCCAATCTCTTAAAGCATCGTTAATTGCATCTTTAAGTGTCTGTGTTCCAGATTTTACTGGATGCACTTTAGCTCCTAATAATTTCATTCTAAATACATTGAGTTTTTGTCTTTCTGTATCTTTTAAGCCCATATAGATCTCACAGTCAAGGCCAAGAACTGCTGAGGCAAGAGCAGTACCAACTCCATGCTGACCGGCACCAGTCTCAGCTATGATTCTTTTTTTACCCATTTTTTTTGCTAACAAACACTGTCCTAATGTATTGTTAGTTTTGTGAGCTCCTCCATGAAGTAGATCTTCCCTTTTTAAATAAATTTTAGCTCCGCCTACATATTCTGTAAGATTCTTTGCCAAATAAAGGGGAGTCGGTCTACCAGCATAATTTTCTAAATAGTCCTTTAATTCTTTTTTAAAATTTGAATCATTTGTAAATTTTTTATATGATTCTTCTAATTCTTCTATAGCTGGAACTAATGTTTCAGGGATATATTTTCCTCCAAAATTACCGAATTTACCATTAAACGGAAAGTTATATTTCTTCATTTATCTACTTGATTAAAAACAAAACAAGCATAATAATTGTAACGTTTATTTCTTGTATTCATAACGCTTTTTCTTCAATATTTTAATTTTTTGACCTGTAATTATATTATAGTGAAATATCTATTTCTAATAAAATATTATTTAAAAGACTGATTATAATAATGAAGATAATTTTATGAAAGTATTAGATGTGATGGCATAATAGTTGTAACATACATATCAACAACAAACCAATGTTCTATCTGTTTACTTATTTATTGCTATAAATATGTAAAATATATTCCCATGTAATTATTCCGAGATATACAAAAGAATGAAAAATAAGATATTATCCAAATTAAATAATTCTGATTTTTAATATAAAACTTTAATAAAAGCCTATAAGCGCACTATTGAGAAGTAGTAAATTAATAATAGAGAGTGATGGGGAATCAAGGCTTATTAGGCTTTAAACTGTATTAAGGTGTATGATGCTATAAATATTTAATAATCATAAAATAAATTAATTATTATTATTATTATTGTTATTATTGATAGGAAAAACCATAGCCTTCCAATGAGCCAATCAATGAGAATAGAATGCTATGGTGAATCAAACTTTCTATCTGCTTTCTGAGAGCAATTTCAAATCTATCTTCTAATATTTAATAGTTGGATGGAGAGAATTTAATTGTCATAGCCCACCAGTACAAATAATAACAAAGAAGTTTATCCAATTTTTAACAATCTTTAATCCAATATAATATTACTCTAAAAAAGTAAATAGACATTTTTTTCCTTGATACAGTAGAAAATAATATTCTTCATTATAGGAATATAAATAAAAAGTTATGGATTATCATTATCAATACAATACACAATGTTTAGTATTGTTATTTGTTTGGTAAACTTATT
This sequence comes from Nitrososphaeraceae archaeon, assembly GCA_036520175.1. Taxonomy (GTDB): domain Archaea; phylum Thermoproteota; class Nitrososphaeria; order Nitrososphaerales; family Nitrososphaeraceae; genus TH1177. The sequence goes on along the minus strand of DATDKD010000223.1, from coordinate 153 downwards.
TAATTATTATTAGAGCTATATTGCTAGACGAATGAATTTATAAAATTATATAATATAAGTCAATATATTTTACTTATTATAATCATATTATTTGGATAGATAATCACACTCTTATTCTTTATTTCCTCCAAAGTAAAATATACTAACTGAATC
>DATDKD010000222.1:0-4796 GCA_036520175.1 Nitrososphaeraceae archaeon | reverse complement strand
ATTTGATGGACTTATTATTATTAATTAATGGTAAAGTAAAATAAAATATAGCTCCAAGATTACCATTCTTATTATTATTACTATTATTATTTTCAGCCCACATCTTCCCACCATGAGTTTCCACAATATTTTTTGATATATACAATCCTAAACCTAAACCTTCAAAAGATTTTGTAATAAATTTTGAAAATATTTTAGATAGTATTTCCGGATCTATTCCTGATCCTGTATCCTTGACTCTCACTAAGGCATAAGGGTTATTGCTATTATTTTCTTTTTCACTAGAAACAAATATTTCGCCTTTTTTGGTAAATTTAATAGCATTACTTAGAAGGTTCGAGATTACTCCAGCAATTCTTTCTTTATCTGCTTCTACTAATAAAATTTCTTTAGATGGATAAAAAAGTAATTTGACTTTGTAATTTTCCTTTACAATAATAGACTTATAATCCTTAATAATATTTGAAATGACTTCATTGAGATCAAATATTTCTTTATTTAGTGTTAATGTTCGGCTTTCAATTTTAGCAACATCTAAAATGTCGTTAGCAAGTCTTTGTAGGCGAAGAGAATTTCTACTTATTGCTGGCGTGAATTCTCTTTGTCTTTCAGGATATTTTTGTAATAGTTGTGAAAATGTTAGGATAGCCTGAATGGGTGTCTTTATCTCATGACTAGCGACATTGATAAAATCCTTTTGCATTTTATCATGAACTTTTAATTCTTCATTAGCATGTGCAATTTCTTGATTTGATAATGAAAGTTGTCTATTTGATTCTTGCAATGCTTTTGTTCTCTTCTTTACTTCATCATTAAGTACTATATTCCATTTTAGTAGAAACATTATCAGAGTAGTGATTGCCGCAACAGTACCAACAATTAAAGTAAACATTTGCAATTTCTCTCCAAACAACACGTTGCTAATGTCGGAGTAAATTATATCTGTAGGGGTAACGATCTGGATAAAATAGGCAGCCTTCCCATTGATTACCACCGGAGAATTACTGGTGAATCTTTCACCTCTTCCAAAATCATAGGTTGCACCTCCTGGCAGACCTTTTAATAACTTTTGTGTCAGATTTGTTAAGATGGGATTATGATTAATGAAAGATTGTACTTCATTTCCAAAAAAGTTCTTTGCAAGCAGAGATTTATCTGCACCGACAGCCAGTAACGTTCCTTTGGTGTCATATATAACTAAGAATTGGGAATTAATGTCATGAATATTTCCGTATAGAGAGAAAAAAGGTTCAGTAGGTATTGTTACTCCTATTATACCTATATATTTTCCAGTATCACTATTTATTATTGGAACCGTTAATGCTATCCTAAAAATACCATCAATTCCTGTAAATCCCTCGGAAAAAACTGGTTGTAATGTATCCCGTGTCTCTTGTATATAATCTCTAAATGAAATATCTATATTAACAAAGCTTCTTTGTCCTTCCGATACTTTATGGGTTGTTATTATATTATCTTTATCAACAATAAACAGTCCATCAACTTTGGTAATATCATTGACTTGAGAAAATTTATCTTTAACAATTTTTAAAATTCTATCTCCATATAGTTCACCTTCTTGAAAACGTGGAGAATCTGCCATTCCCTCAAGGATTGACATAATCAACTTCAGATCTGATCCAATATGTTGGGAAATAATTTTTGTCGATTCCATCTGACGGTCTTTATGCTGATTAAATATGCTTTCCTTAACATTTTGTTCTGTAATACTCTGTTGATAAAAAAATAAAACAAATGAAGAAATTATTATTGCTATAACAGCTATAATTCCTATTTCCTTTCTCTTTCTAGAAAAGAAATCGCCGTCATTTGTTATTTGATATTACGCCTCCACTAAATATTATTTACAGATAGTATTTTAAATCCCTTTTTTTACTGTTTACTAATCAACTTTGGCTATGTCATATCTCTCTGGTATTAGAATTTTTTTCTTAATTATATTCTCTTTAATAGTATTAAATTTAGTCTTTACGGCTTCTGGAACCTGATTCTCTAACCCATAAAACGGAGCTATATAGACTATCCCATCACCTGGTGCTCCCTTGTAAGGTTCCAACCCAGGTTTGAATATTTTACCAGTAAAGTTCCTATTTTGAATCATTTTAATAGCTTGATCAAATGCCTTTTCTTCATCCAATACAAATGATGTTAGAACAGTATTTGGTGCGAGTTTATACTGATCGGAGACAGAACCAAATGCAAATATTTTTTTTTCTTTTGCTGCTTCTATAACTCCTGAGCCAGATGTATCTGCTACCTGTAATAAAAAGTCAGCACCTGAATTTATTTGAGATAGTGCAGCCTCTTTTCCTTTAGCAGGACTATCCCACTCATTTAAGTAAGTTGATAATACTTTTGTATTTGGATTAATTTCTCTAGCTCCCTGCTTGTAGCCTTCAAAGATATTAATTAAATTAGGATATTTTTCACCTCCAACAAATCCAATAATTCCCGTTTTTGACATCATTGCTGCAAGTGCACCCAAAAGATATGCGCCTTCATGTTGCATTGGAAAGATAGAGACTACATTAGTAGCATTAACTAATCCTGTAAATATTATAAATTTTGTATCAGGGTAATTTTTACCTACTTTTATAGCAGGTTTGCCCCACTCATATCCATGAGCAATAATCAACCCATAGCCATTTTTTGCATATTCGATTAATTTAGATTCTATATCTGGAATAGCAACATTTTCTTTAAAATCCATATGATATCCATATTTGTTCTCTATTGCTCGTGCAGCATTATATCCGAATGCACCCCAACCTGCATCACTAAATAGTCCATCGGTTACAAAGATAATTTTTGAATCTTGTATAGTAAAATTATTTAAATTAGATGTTAATTGGGCTGTTGTTGCTGTTGTTGTTGTTTCATTAATATCTTTAGTCGAAAAAGCATAGGAAGAGGAACAGATATCTGAAAATCCGATAATGAATGCAATTCCAAATATCATAGCAAAACCATACATTGTTATCTTTGTGAAGATCATTTAAGATGACCTATTGCAATGCTCAATAATAATAAAATTACGATATGATCCCACGACTTTTGAAATGCCATTTTGTAAACAATTGATGCTAATAATGTACTATCAAATAAATATTTGTCATAATGTTATTATAAAATATAGGACATTGTTCATATTTCCATACCTATTAGTCAGAAGATTACCTTTTATTTTTCTGGGTTAGTTTCAATATTCACTCACACACTGACATCTTTAAATGAGTTATAGACTAGTGATATCTTTTCTCTTTTGGTGTACCATCCAACATGATACTTTAAATTCAAGATTCCATACAAAGTGGTAATTGGCCACTATGTTTCATACGATATTCGTTTAAAAGAAGTTCCTGTATTTTATCAGATGACTGTGTAACAGTATAGCTAAATCGTGTTGCCTTGTTTAAACAAGAATCCGATAGTGACTCTAATAATGATTTTCGTAAGTTATGACTATTGCCAATAAATAAAATTTTCATACTTGCATGCATTTTATAAATACCTTCTGATTCTGGTATCTCAGTAATAGTAGCTTTATCAAAATTAAGCCAAGAAGACCATTGTAAAGTTTCTAAAGTATCATCATTATTCATAATTTAAAATAACTTTATTGTTATATAATGCATTATGATTAAATAATTATTTTAACATTTTTTTTATAACCAAGCTAATCGAAAAATGAAAATTTCGCGTTTGTTATTCACAGATAATATAATTGGTAGGAGTGTTATCGACTTAACCATAAAGACAATGTAGTATTAGATATAAAAATAGAAATACTAAATATCTCAATTAACTAACTTTGCGTTTCTGATATTAAAAGCAAACTAGGTAGGTTTTATGAATTAAATAAATAATAATTTCAACATCTACAAATGAGTATGACAAATAATTAAGAAAAAATCTTTCTTTAAATAGACATCAGAGAAACAATCCTCTTGATATAGTGGATTGGGCGATTTTAATTTTGTGTATATCAATATAGCAAATAAATCTAACGTAGTTAACTCTTAATATTTATTTTTGGTACTGGACAAACTGGTGGTGGAAGTGATGAGAGAGACTATTGAGTATAGAATTGAATTTCTCTATAAGAGTTATAACCACTTTCACTATTACCGTGTCCGATGATTCTTACTTTATTGCTTTGTATATTCAAATCTGATAGGTCATATTCTATTAAAGTTCCTTGTGGTCTATTTGCTTGGTTGACAAATTGTTTTCCATTAATTTCAAACATATATGCTTTGTCATATTGATAGCCAGTCAGTCCTACTTTAGTTATAGGGTTTACACCATTGAATGTAAATTCAATCCATTGACCATCACCATTTGCTGACCACCTCGTGGCAAAGTCGCCATCTGTAGCTTTTGATGCTTCTTTGCCAGACTCCTGTGCTGATGCTATCACGGAAATTGGAGTTAGTTTAGTAGTAGAAGATGATGGGGGAAATCCACCATCAAATTTGTTAAAGTATACTAATCCGCTTGTTGCAACTGTGCCAGAATTCTTGAGATTGGCAATTTCAGTAGTTGTTAACGCCCGATTCCAGATGCCAACTTCATCTATATTACCAATAAATAAATCGTCATCAATAATACGAGAATTAGAGCCTATTCCTAGTGGATGATTATTTACTTCAGGTAAACTAGATGTAGAGGTTGTCGCTACCTGAACTCCATCTACATAGAGTTTCACAGTAGAGGTGCCATCATAAGTAACTACACCATGATGCCATTGTCCATTATTGTAACTGTTTGGAGAT
>DATDKD010000221.1:0-6578 GCA_036520175.1 Nitrososphaeraceae archaeon | reverse complement strand
ATATTATAAATCCAATGAAGAATAAATTAATACTCAAGGAAGGAAGAAAGCTTTTGCCTCCAGAATTCATCATTAACCATCTGAAGTTCATGATAATAATATGAATCTCCTTATTAATAAATAAAAATTTTTTTAATATATAACTAAATTCTATAAAAAGATTCGAATATTTTTTCTAACATTTCCGCTCTTTAACAATATAGATTCGGAAATAAGAATGAAAAATAGAATTATTATTAATTTAGTAATAAAGTATTAAAGATAAAGAAAACTGATAATTAATTAGATATAATACCACTAATATGAAGAATAAGAATTTTGGTGATAATTTAGTAATTTAGTAAATAAGTCTAGAAGAATTGTAAATATATTCGTAAGTCTAGAATCATTCTTTTCCTTTAAACATCTATTCATATAGACAAATAAGGTTTTAATTATTATACGTTAGCTTATTAATGCTAAGATTAAAGTGAAAGAACAACTTATAATAATGGTAATACATATTCTATTGAAATAATAAAATATTAATGGGCGTATTTAATTATATATAAAGAAAATTAAACACAATAATCTAATACAGGTTGAATACTACTCCCTCAATAAAGATCATTATAAATATCATTACCATAAACTATGTTAATATAAAAGAAATCTTTTATAGTATCTAAATATGAAGGATCAGTTAAAATTTGTTGTACATGGTAGAAAAGAAGGGAATAAATTCGTCTTAGACGCAATTACAAATTACATATTAAAGAGTCTGGAATCATTTGATGGTAAAACTATAATAGTAACATTTGAAATGCCTATTACCAACACAATAAAAATGGATAGTTCCAATTTAATTAATTAACAAATGTAAAAGAAGTTAGAAAATGCTTGTTACTAAGTAAAATTAGTACACCGTTTTGAATGGATTTAGAATATTTAAATTGATTATATATTAAATAATTAAAATGTATAGGTGATATATAAATTTACAATTATTACAATTTTTAGAAAAACAAGAAAAAGTTTTTTATATTTTTGTACATCTTTCTTTGATTAATAGTTAGACACATAAATTAAGTTCTAATTAGAACGGATATGAAAAAACATCCAAATAATTTTAAATCGGAATTACTTGAACAAATCTTTTATGTTGTTAATAAATATATTATGAATATTTCTCATTATAAAAAGCCTTGGAAAATTGTCACCTAGTCTATTGCGTATTATGGAAGATATTACTTTTTTGACACAATTGTATGTTGGTGGTTATACTGAAAATGGAAATAAGGAAAAAGATCTTAGAGTAGCATCAAACAGATCAATTAGTTTTGATTCTCCATAATAAGAAAATAAAACGAAATATTTCATTCTTCTAAATTATTTGATTAATTTAAATTACAAAAAATTATTTATTTTATTAATTATTTATGTTCCTTGTTGTTGGTAGTGTTTGCCTAATTCAATGCCTAAACACTTTAAACACCAAAATTCGTTGGGTCCAATTCCATCACCTCTATCTTTTCTTACCATAATAGAAATTGATGGATGTTCTATACCACAATTCTCACATTTTCCATTATAACTCATTGCCATAGGCTCTGTTACTTATTTTCCACTTACCACCTAATATAATTTTGGATATAAACCACATCATACGTGAATATATCCTTGACTAATTTCAATCTCCAAATAAAGAGCTCTAATGAGTTTGTACAACTATATGGTTCCTAACCAAATTGTTGAAATTTCGCTTCACTTCTTCCCTATCTCCAAAGGAATTTCATAATATAGCATCAAGTCAATGAGGCCAATGTTAGATCTCTATCCCTTTGTGAACCATGAATCTTCCCACCATGCTTAGTTAGAATATCAACCAATCGATCATATTTATTGTATAATATTATTTCCTTGTATTATATGCATGTCTGATAGTAATGTAATTCCACCAAAATCAAGTTCTTCAGAAGATGAATATTATAAACAATGGACAAAATATAGAATTTTGGAGAAGCATATAATCGTGATAAGTGGTCTAATAGCCCGGATAGTTCAAACAAACAGTCTTCAAATAACATTACAATAAATGAAATTCAAGAAATGTATCCAGCATTGGGAGATTTAGAATCAATTAGAAGAGAAGCAAGAGGAATGGATATGAAAGAGGATCCACTAATCAAATTTGTAGGCACCTTAGATGAGGATACTATTACGATAACTGATAGAGGTAGAACCTATTACTAGGAGTATAAAAATACAGAAATTCCTAAATTAGATTTTTAACACTTATTTTTCGAAAATGAATTTAACTTTAACATTAAATAAACAAAATTGTCTCCAATTCTTAAATACTATAACAATGATTGAGATATACAATCTTATAGGCAAATATAAGATTCCATAACAACACCATGGCCTCCTATTATTGCTAGATCCTCAATAGTAGCGGGTTATGGCTTGGTTATAAATGAATTGTAAGGCATAAAAAATTATTTATGGTGTTTAATGCTATATATATACAAACATCTATTAAAATAAAGTGAAACAATATCATAAAAGGTTTTATTTCTATGGAAAGACTGTTCCCGAATTATTGGATAAAATAAATGAATTTACAAAACAATATAGTGTAGGAAATATCTTTGATGTATCAATAATGGAAGTATTAGACAAGCAAATAGAAACGGATGAAAAAAAATATGATAACAATGGTAGAGTAGAGGTTTCCGATAGAATAAAGATTAGTACTTTTGAATATTCCTATTATGCAATTGTTCTTATTTTAATAGAGGAATAGATGATTATCTGAATTTGATACTGAGTCCTTAACAAAATTTTGTTAAAAATTTATCGTGCCTACCTATTTGGTTTTTCCGATGTCAAAAAACATATTACCGGTTAGTCTTCTTTTACTTTATATTGAATTTCCTAAATCGTTACTAGAAAAGAACATTCTTATAAATAGATTTCATATCGTTCTTTAATCTAGTTATTGATTTACCAATATTGAAATTATCTCTTTATAGACAATAAACTTATTATTTAAAATTACTATAAAGTATTATGGGAGCCGTATTTAGGGCAAAAGATTTTGGAAGCAATTACAAAAAGATTATCGATAATTCAATGAAAGATCTACATCCTGATACTAAAGATGATGTCTATAAATTATTGAATACATGGGAAGGTACAAGTTCAGAAGAAAAACTTATTAAAATAATAGGCCCTGAAAGAATGGAAAAGTTATTGAAAGAGGTTAGAAAAAATTCAAGTACTTTAAATGAGAATGAGAAAGAGGATGTGAAAAATATTTTCAAGGATTCTTTAACCTTTGATTAAGGAAATATTTGTTTTTTGTTTATTTCTATCTTTACTATTTCCAAATAGAAATTTAATTTTTGATATCTATTAGCTTGAATTCCAATTTTTGTAACTATCAAAATATATAGAAATTTTCTTATTTAATATTATTTATACCACTTTCTCTTATCGTGCTTTTTTTTGATTTTGACAGTTTTTTTTAAATATACATTCCAAAATGTATAGTAAGATACATTCATAAATTTTTGAAATATATCTAAATTAGTATTATTGAACAAATTCTCAGGATTCAAAAATGTCCTTTATATGGGGGTAGTTAGTTTCTTTACCGATTTTTCAACTGAAATGGTAATGTCTGTTTTGCCTTTATATATTGTTAAAGATTTAGATTTATCCAGAACACTTTTAGGCGCAATAGAAGGATCTGGTGACCTTGTAAACTATATTTTTAGATTTCCATCAGGATATCTTTCAGATAAAATTGGAAAAAGAAAAATTCTTGTTATACTTGGATATGGCATATCTACTATCAGTAAGCCATTTTTTATTTTTGTAACCTCATTTATAGATACTATAACGGTAAGAGTTGCAGATAGAATAGGTAAAGGTATTAGAACAGCACCTCGTGATGCATTAATTGCTGAGTCTGTAGATGAATCAAGTACAGGAAAGGCATTTGGTATTCATAGAACATTAGATCAGATAGGAGCAATAATAGGTCCATTCTTTGCATTTTTGATTTTAGAATTATTTGGAGGAAATATACAGTATATCTTTTTACTTTCAATTATTCCAGGTATAGTTTCACTTCTCATCTTGATTTACTATGTGAAAGACAAACTTCTAACTATAGACAATAATATAATAATCGGTTATAAGATTACTTTTTTTTCACATTTAAGAATTTTATTTATAGAGAATAAAATATTTGTATATCTTGTAATAATTATAGGTATTTTTAGTCTTGGAGCATTCAACTATTCCTTTATCCTTTTGAAATCTACTGATTTAGGGATCGAACAAAACTTTGTGCCAATAATATACGCAATAATCAATATTAGTCATACTGCAATTGGTATTCCGGCAGGAATTTTATCTGATAGAATAGGAAAAGAAAAAGTGTTAATAATTGGATTTCTCTTATTTGTAATATCTGCGCTATTAATGTATTTGTCAGAAAAAAATGACATTATCTATATTATTTCAATTCCTTTAATTTATGGTCTATATGTCGGTATATCTGAAACTGTACAAAGAGCACTAGTTGGTAAATATGTATCAGAACATAATAGAGGGACTGCATTTGGTTTTTATGGATTGATAATAGGCATTTGTCTTTTAATAGGAAATGTCACTTTTGGTTTCATATGGGATAATTATGATATTAGTATGGCATTACTTTATAGTTTAACTCTGGCAACTTTAGCAATTACTTCCTTATTTAGTTTTAGAAAAAACTTTTTCAAATGATACTTGTTGTAAGTGTAAATAGGTTAAAATAGTATAGTATTGGTGTGGTTGTTGAGTATTACAACTTTATATAGCAATATATTATAAATATCGTCATTAGTCTAAAATCCTAGTTGTAAGCTTATAGATCAAGTTTATTATGTATTTTAGCATTAAAAATACATTGTTAAATGAATTACAAAATAAAAATGAAACTAATAATGTATCATTAGATTTTGAGGTTCAAAGATCTCTTGATGTCAGTATATCAGATTCTAATTTATATAAACGGGAGTTTGGTATTAAAGACGCAATACCTATTTCCTTGAACTTGGAAAGTTTTATTTTTATTAAAACAAATTGTATGCATAATATTCTTCATATTTTTAAATTACCTGTAAGGACTGAAATTAAATGGAAAATACAAGGTGGTATAACTAATGGTGCTTTTAAAATAGGAAATGGAATGGATGCAGAATATTTTCCTCGGGACTCTGGTGATTCTGTAATTTTTTATCCACAGTTACAAAGTGACAGTAAAAATCTAACCTATAAAAAAATTTGTATTGAATTAACAGTCAGACAATTAGGCTCACGCATCTTTAAAGAAGAAGAATATCATTTCTTTGTTAATGTAAATATTTTGATTTCAAAAAAATTTGCAAAAAGAACTTTTAGAACAAAGATGTTTGTAAGTAAGATAGAAGATCAAGATAATGATACTAATAAGGTAGACAATTATATTTCAAAGTCTAATGTTATTAATTCTCATAATTTAAAGCCTACTTTTGCTACCACTACTAAGATAGAAAAAGAAGAAGAAAGAAAAAATTATCAAGTATCATTTAAATCAATCAACAGTTGCAATATTTGTAATTTATCAATTATTATGAAAATTAAGAAAACTAATACTCATCATCCTTTTTCTATAAACGCCTTAAAAAGCTATTTGATAACATCTGACATTATCAAGGTTTCTGCAGAGAGCAATATCAAAAAAAGTATTACAAATAATTATAGTTCTATAATATTAACTGGATCAAACTACAAAAAATATCTCATAGATAGTATCCAAATTCAACCAAGGATATTCTGGAAATCTAATATAGGAGAACTTGTTTATGGTAATTTAGGCCAATCCTTGATCTATTATACTCCTGGTGAATCTGAATTATCAAAATCTCCTGTAACAATTAATTTGTATTTCCAATATGATCATAGTTTAGAAGATTTACAAGAAGCGATTCTTTCAGATAGTAAAAAGCTTTGGATGTTAAGACAACCACCTTTGAGGCTCTTTTAATACTACTCTTATTTAACTTGTAATATTAATGAGATTATTTATAATGCATAAATATCAACATTAGTATACAAGAGTCAATTTCTGATGTTTTTTCATTAGGAGTGACTGAACACAATTTCAATGTTCACTTTACTTGAATAGAATTTACATAATGCTCAAAACATTGTTTATAATACCAATAGATTTTAATGAGATTTGAAGAAAATACAATACAAATTCTCCAACAGCAATAGTTTAACTACTATGTATATCTCTCTTAAGTCAACAAAGTAGAATCAGAAATTACCATAATTTAAAAAATCTAAAAATAGACAAAGGAGTTAACAATATAGATAAAACTAAAATAAAAATAGTGAGAAAATTGTTTAAAATTCTGATTTTCAATTATCATTACCTTAACAATTGTCATCAACAAATATAACAAATGTAAAAGATGAAAGATTAAAACTTGTAGAGATTTCAAAGGATTAATTGAGACTTTAGAGGATTCTGGTTTTACAATAGAAAAAATATTAGA
>DATDKD010000220.1:0-6144 GCA_036520175.1 Nitrososphaeraceae archaeon | reverse complement strand
TTTTGCAACCTAGAACCTCCACTAATCTATTCTTAATACAAAATAAAAATACAATAGATAAACAGAAGGAGGAGGAGAATGACATTCAATTCGATATTGTTTTAGATACCATCTTATCCAACCTAAATCTTATTAAAAATCAAATTCAGAACTAAATAAAGTATTAGTTCGAATCTTCTCCATAAAAGATATGTAAACTTCTACTATAAAACCTTAATTATTTTAACTCGTGAAATTACCTTATTTTGCTTTCAGAATTCTATTATCTCAATTTACCTGCCTCTTTTCCTGCTTGATAACATTCCTGCAAATAGATTTTCTCACATTCATTAGATATCGTTATGAATTTGTGTATAACTGAGATAATAGCAGTATCATATACAGATTTGATATCCCCTTCAGTAAGTATGTCAACACCTCTATCATCAATTGTTTTTAGGACTTGTTCTTTACATATTTTCCTAATTACATTGTTGATATCAAAAATATGTTGGTCAATCTTGGCAAGATTCTTGTTAGAATTATTATTACTATAATTATTATTATTATTATTATTATTATTATTATTATTATGAGTATTGTTAAAAATCATGCTAGTCCTTCTCCCATCTCACTTTAATCTAATATTTTATTAATCATATTTCCTTCTTATTAGTTTGCACAATCACTCAATCACTCAATCAATCTCAATCTCAATAACCTTGACCTTATTATCTTTGCAAGCATACACACACCCACACAACACACGAATGCTATTCTATTTAAAATATGGAAAAAAAATAACTGAAACTACACTCTTTTTTATTTTTATTTTCCGTTTTAAATTTTATGCGAGGATATATAAATCAAAATTTCTAATTATTACAATATAAACATGACTGAATCCTTTCTTGAGGCGCTGAAAAAAAGAGTATTACTTTTTGATGGTGCAATGGGTACTGAAATTCAAAAATTAAATCCACAACCTCAAGATTTTCCCAATACTAAAGATGGTTTTAATGACGGGCTAATACTAAGTAGACCCGAATGGATAAAGCAAATACATAGAAGTTATCTAAACGCTGGAGCAGATTGTATTGAAACTAACACTTTTGGAGGAAACAAATTCAAATTAGATGAATATGGCTTTGGAGATCAAACTATTGAATTTAACAAACAAGCAGCAGAATTAGCTAGACAAGTATGTAACGAGTTCCAGGATAAAACTCATTTTGTAATTGGCTCAATGGGGCCTTCCGGTTTTCTTCCCAGTTCTAATGATCCTGATTTGGGCAAAATACCTTTAGATGAAATAATAAATGCTTTTGCTCTGCAAGCAGAAGGTTTGATTCTGGGAAACGTTGATGCACTATTAATTGAAACAAGTCAGGATATCCTAGAAGTAAAACTAGTAGTAGAAGCTTGTCATAATGCAATGAAAAAAATTCAAAAAGAAATACCTATTATAGCAAATATAACTTTGGATCAATATGGGAAAATGCTTCTTGGAACTAATGTTCAATCTGCATATACAACAGTCTCTGATATGGGAGTTAATATTTTTGGGCTAAATTGTTCTACAGGACCAGATGAAATGACTCCAAGCGTTATTTGGTTAGATGAACAACAAGATTTACCTATTCTTGTAGTTCCTAACGCCGGTATGCCTCATAACGAAGGTGGCAAAGCAGTTTATAAAATGACACCAGATAAATTGTCACAGAAGTTAGAAGAATTCATTTTAAAGTACAAGAATATAAAGATCATTGGAGGTTGTTGTGGAACAACTCCAGAGCATATTGCTGAATTACGGAAAATGATTGATAACAACAAGAACAACAACAACAATAATAATAATAATAATAATAATATTAAAATAAATAATCGGAAATCCTAATAATATAATATAGAGGAAGGAAAAAATTATTATAGGTATATTTATCTTGTAAATTTTCCTTTGATTATGATCACATCCAAAAAAAATTATAGGAATAAATGAATGAATTATGGCCAAAATTCCAAGAATCAGTTCAGCGTTAAATGCTGTTGACATTCAACAAAATCCTCCTCCATTAATCATAGGAGAACGAGTTAACAGTCAAGGCTCGAGAAAAGCAAAGGAGATGGTTCTAAAAGATGATTTTGAGGGTCTTCTTAATCTTGCCAGAAGTCAAGTGGAAGAAGGAGCACACTGTTTAGATATATGTGTAGCAACCACTGAGAGATCTGATGAACATGATTTCATGTGCCAACTTGTAAAGCGACTGTGTTTAGAAATAGAAGCTCCTCTGGTAATAGATTCAACAGATCCTAAAGTCATTGAATCGGCAATTAAACAAATACCCGGAAAACCAATAATTAATTCAATCAACTTGGAAGGTGATGGAAGTCGATTTCATTCCTTAGCTCCTCTTATGATAAAATATGGAGTTCCTGCTATTGCGATGTGTATTGGGCCTAATGGAATGGCTAAAACTCCAAAAGAAAAACTGGAAACTGCATGTCTATTATTTGAGACAGGCAAAAAATATGGACTAAAACCTTGGCAATTTATATTTGATGTTCTAACCTTTACTTTGGCTACGGGTCAAGAGGAGTTTCTAGATTCTGCAAAAAATACTTTAGAGGGAATTAAACTAGTAAAGGAAAACCTGCCTGGTTGTTTCACTACTTTGGGATTAAGTAATGTTAGCTTTGGTCTACCTACACACGCAAGGAAAATAATCAATTCTGTATTTTTATATCATGCAATAAAATCTGGTTTGGATTCTGTAATTATTAATCCAAAGGATATAGTTGCCTATTCAGATATTAACCAAGAAGAAAGAAGACTTGCAGAAAATTTAATCTTTAACCTTAGAAATACAGCTTTATCAGATTTAATTTCCTATTATGAAAATAAAACAAATATTGACCCAACAAAAAAACACTCTGATGGAAATTCAAAACTTGATATTGATCCAAATTGGAAATTTGATAAAAAATGTTACTATAGAATAGTAAATAGATTGCGTGAAGGAATAGAATATGATGTTGTAGGTGCAATTTTGGATAATGTTAAAGATAAGGACACAAAAGCTGAAATATCCTTAACTGAAGCAACAACAACACCACCATCCTCCTCCTCTTCCTCTTCCTCTTCCTCATCATCATCATTGTTATCAAATCATCATGATGTTATTGCTCATTTATCTAAGGAAGAATTACATACAGCAGCAGTAAAGACTTTGAATGAAACTTTACTTCCTGCAATGAAGGAAGTCGGTGATAAATTTGGTGCGGGAGAAATAATCCTTCCTTTTGTTCTTAAATCGGCAGAATGTATGAAGGCTGCTGTAGCTGAATTAGAAAAATATCTTATTAAAAAGAAAGATGTTTCAAAAGGTAAAATTGTATTATGTACTGTATACGGTGATGTTCATGATATAGGAAAAAATCTAGTTAAAACAATTCTAGTGAATAATGGATATTCTGTTTACGATTTAGGTAAACAAGTACCATTACAAACAATTGTTAATAAAATTAGTGAAGTAAATGCTGATGCAGTGGGATTGTCAGCCTTACTTGTTTCTACCTCCAAACAGATGCAGATATTTGTTGATTATGCAAAGGAACATAATATACAAATACCAGTACTTTGTGGAGGTGCTGCTATTAATACTAACTATATAAATAGAATAGCAAAGGACGGCAGAGGAATTTATGAACAAGGTGTTTTCTATTGTAAAACTGCTTTTGATGGTCTGAATGTAATGAATAATTTAACGTCAGACAAAAGGAATCAATATATTACCAAATGGAAAGAAAAAGTAGAGCTATGGAAAGAGTTCAAACCAGCCTCAATAAATGTATCAGAGGTTTCCAAACATAGCGGTATCAAACCTGTTCCTTCTCCACCCATTCCACCCCATACAGGTCTTCCAATTCGATTAGGTCTTGAAAATATAAATTTAGAAGAAGTATGGAATTTTTTAAATAAAAAATCTCTTTTTACACTATCATGGAGTTTTAGAGGAAAGGCTGCATCAGGGTTAACAGAAGAAGCAGAAAAATTACTGATCGAATGGAAAAAAAGAGTTATTGATGAAAATCTTTTTTCACCAAGGATAGTTTATGGATATTTTCATTGTCACAATCGGAATAATAAGCTAGTTGTAGATTCTTCTCAAGGCAAGGAAGTTATTTTTGATTTCCCTCGTTCTACAAAAGGAAAGCATTTGTGTTTGACTGATTATTTTGGAGAAAATGATATCGTTGCATTTCAATCCGTTACCGTTGGTAAGAAAGCGTCTTATACAATTGAAAAATGGAATGAAGATAACAAATATACTGATGCGTACTATCTTCATGGACTAGCTGTTGAAACTGCCGAAGCATTAGCTGACTGGATAAACTCTTTAATTCGTAAGGAATTAAAGATTGACTCAAAAAGAGGCTTACGATACAGCTGGGGATATCCAAGTTGCCCCGATATTACTCAACATAAATTAGTATGGGAACTTTTAGATCCTGCTAAATCCGATATGACATTAACAGACGCTGGACAAATAGTTCCTGATCAGTCAACTGCTGCCATTTTTATTCATCATCCAGAAGCAGAATATTTTACCTTGTGAATTTCTTTATTTTTATTGTATTATTAATTTCTTAGAAAATAGATCTGTCATGTTTAGATTTCAAAGCGATAGATGTATAAAATAATCCATTAGAATAATAATATGATAATTTAATGTGTGTTTGTGATTTTGTATTAGCGTGTTCTATAGACGATTCTCCTAGCTACTTTACATATGATAATCATGATACTATGATAATTATTCAATCAAAATTAAGTGCTCGTGCCAATCATTCTGATTTTTATTACATTGAGCCTTATATAGAATTACTAATATCCCATGAATCACTTCATTTTGTCATAAAAAGGATAGAAGGCTCTCTTGAATCAGAAAAGTTAGACAATCTTGAGGTAATAGTTCATAGAAATGCAAAAAACTATCAAGTCACAGTAAACAATATGTTATTTGCTTCTGATAATTCAGGTTTAGTATTAGAATAATTGGATGCAATATATTATCATCATTATTATTATTATTATTATTATCTACAACTATTTTTTAGTTCATAAATAAATTTATTTAATATATTTAACATTCTCTCTTTATTTTCTATTTCTTTAATAATTTTTTTTATAATTGCACTTCCTATAATTACAGCATCTGCTCCAGCATCAATCATATATTTTACGTGTTGCGGATGACTTATTCCAAACCCTACAGCTAGAGGAAGCTTATCTGCAATAACATTCTTCACCCTTTTTATTGATTCGACGGTATATTCATCAAATCCTTGTCTTTCTCCTGTGGTACCATAAACTGATATAGCATACAAAAAACCTGTACATATTCTGCTAATCATTTTCAATCTTTTTTCTGAAGTATTCGGGGATACTAAAAAAATTGTAGACATTCCTATATTTTGCATTGTATTTAGATATTCTTTAGATTCTTCTATTGGTATGTCTGGAATTATAAAACCATCAATGCCACTTTCTTTAGCTTTTTGTGCAAATTGAATGTATCCTTTTCTGTATAATATGTTTGAATATGTCATAATTATTAAAGGAATATTTGGAAAAGTCTTTCTTATTCTTGAAGCTAATTCTAAGCACATATCCGGAGTAGTGCCAGATATCAGTGAATTTTGAATTGCATATTGAATTGTTGAGCCATCTGCAATAGGATCGGAAAATGGTATTCCAATTTCTATAATATCAGCCCCTCCATTGATTAATGAAGTTATGATATGCTCAGATGTCATTATATCAGGATAACCAGCCACTACATAACAAATAAGTGCTTTCTCATTCTTACTCTTTAATTCATCAAATTTATTGTCTATTCTGTTCTTCTTTTTTGATACGCTATTACTCTTATACATATTTAATCTCTAATTCCATTAATGTAATTTTGTACTACCTCTACATCCTTGTCACCCCTACCTGATAATGTAATGACTATAGTTTCTGATTTTTTCATTTTTTTAGCTAATTTCATTCCATAGCTTATTGCATGAGCAGATTCTAAGGCGGGAATTATCCCTTCTTTTTCTGAAAGAATCACAAAAGCTTTGATTGCATCATCATCTGTACATGATTTATAATTGACT
>DATDKD010000219.1:0-5468 GCA_036520175.1 Nitrososphaeraceae archaeon | reverse complement strand
GCAGTGGTAGTGGTAGTTCACCATTGGAAGAAACACTGACAGAAGAACAAATTCAAGCAAAAATAACCGAATTCAAGACAAAACATCCAAAGTTTGCTGCCATAGTTGAAGGTATATCCAACCTAGACTTGAAAGAGACAGTCAAAGCCTATCTTGGTGCAGAAGTATTACAAAAATTATTCAAATATCACGCTAAGAATCTAGTTGAAGAAAAAGTAGCTCCAACTCAGTAGACAGAGTCTAATATCAATATTTCAATTTTTTTTAAAATACCTGACTATTAAAAAAAATTATTTATAATTCTATTTTAATATATGCAACGGTAAAAGATTTCTATCATTTGAATATCTATGAATTACCGCTTCTAAAATTTTATTCAATAATCAAATGATATTCTCATGTAAAGTCCATAGCATCGTATTATCAGAAGTAACTTACAAGGAATTTCCTTTATTTGCTATTTCTTTTCTTCACTCTGTTCTTGCCGTTGAAAGATTTTCTTTACCTTTTCCTTTACCTGTTCCTTTATCTTCTTTTTTCCAGCTTCTACATTAACAGTTCCAGATATAATCATCTGCACTCCTATAATTATCAAATCTACTGCTATTAATTTACTAATAAATAATTTACCCCAAAAAGGAATGATATTAATACCAACAGAAATTATTATGGTTAATATTCCTACTGCTATGGTAAATCCTCTAACTAGTCTCTTGTCAGATTTATTGGTCAATCCATCAGATATTCGTGAAAACCCATCTACCATCAATGAAAATCCCAAAATTAATAAAAGTACTCTAGCAGCTGATACAGGATATGTCAATGCTAATCCTGCTAGAATAATAGTCAATACTCCTAATCCTATGGTAAAGAATCGTAAGTTATGAGCAATAAACAATCCAGTAACAGTTTTTTCAAATCCTGTAATCACTAAAACTATAGCTATTAAAATGAGCAAAATTGTTAGACCCGAATTTGTTAGTGCAACAATTGCAAGTAAGATAGCTAAAGCACCAAGTATGATTTGGGCTGCTCTCACCCATTTTGGAGATTTTTTCATAGTTACCGTTATTACAGACTCTTATCTAGTAGAGTTGTATATTTCCAATAATTAATATATTCTCTTAAGAATTTACCAATGAAGCAGGATTACATTATATAATACAAATCTCATCATTAAATATACCATTTATTCATACACAAGCAATATTTAACCATCGAATTTAACCATCGAAAATATATACAAGTATCGAATTTTTAACGTTATGAAGTTAGATGTCTATACAAAATCTACTTTAGTAGTTTTGCTAGTTCTCAGTCTTTCCATTTCTATAATACATTTTGAAAATGCAAAAGCACAAACTATTAGTTCAACCGATCCTAATGAATTATTTAAAGAATTCAAAACAGGAAAGGACACTATTCAAAAAGACATTCAGATAAATTTTAATCAATTAATTAATGAAGTTAAATCACAACTAAATTTTAGTTCTGTTGATTCACATCTTTCATTAGCCTCTCAAAATTTCATAAATGGGAGGATATCTGAAGGATTATCTGAATTAAAATCTGCAAATGAAGAATGGAAGAATTCTAGTATGACAATTATAAAAATCGGAAGCGAATTTATTTCTATGGCTAAAAATAATTCGACATCTATGAATGATAGTACGCGAGAGATTGTAGATAATTTCGGTAATATTTTAGTAAACATTGGAAAGAAAATTGAAAATTTAAGAATTCAACTTTCTGATTGACATGTATTTACATAAGTACAACCACAATACATTTTTGAAGAAAAATATTAGATTTTAAAAAAGTAATTTTTATAAAGTAATATGAAATTTCAGTGTTATTGACAAATAACAGACAACAACTTCCTCCAGGTCCACAAATTTCTTTTTCAGAATTTATGGATAAAGTTAATGATAATCCTTTCAATTTTTTAATGGATTTAATACAAAAATATGGAGATACCATTTACATAAAATTACAACAAAAAGATGTGTATATTTTAAGTAATCCTGATTATATAGAACAAATTTTTACTAGAGATTTCAAATTATTTTCTAAAACAAGAGCAGCAGAATTAAGACCTTTTTTAGGGAACGGTCTATTGTTAAATGAAGGCGATTCACATAGACAGCATAGGAAAATTATTCAACCATTATTTTTACCGAAATCAATCAAGTCATATAGCAATATCATGGTTGACAATATAAAACACATTTCTGATAATTGGCAAGATAATACTACAATTGATGTATTACAAGAGATGACTATGTTGGCTATGGGTGTAATGACTGAATCTTTATTTGGAATAAATTTTAGAGATAGGGATACATTTTCAAAAGTTAGCGATTCATTTACAAATATTTTAGAATCATTTACTCAAGTACATGAGCCAATTGAGAATATTCTCGTTGAGAAATCAGCATCAACAACTGGTGATAATAATAAAAAACAGAAAAATAAATTTCAAGACTCTATTGATTTTTTAAATCAAAAAATTTATACTCTTATGGATCATATTAAAAAGACAAATCCTGAAAAACCAAACCTAATTTCACATCTCATGAAAGCAAAAGATCCAGACAGTGGTGAGGTTGGATTACCTGAAAAACAGATTAGAGATGAAATAATGATATTTCTATTTGCTGCTCATGATACAACATCAACTGCATTAACATGGTCCTTGGCGTATCTTGCAACAAATCCAGAGATTCAAGATAAACTACAGAAAGAATTAGACTCAGTACTTGAAGGAGGGAGATTACCAACTGGTGATGATTTACCAAAGTTAGAATATGCTGAAAAAATTTTTAAAGAGACCCTTAGAATAAGACCATCAGTATGGGCATTATCAAGATTGACAAATGAAGAATATACAATGGGCGAATATGTAATACCAAGCAATTCAATTATTTTTATGAGTCAATATGCTATGCATAATAGTCCAAAATACTATGTAGATCCAGATAAATTTATACCTGAGAGATGGACAAAAGAATTTTTATTCAAGTTGCCAAGATTTGCATATTTTCCATTCGGTGGAGGAATTAGATCTTGTATTGGGGAAACATTTGCAGTTCAAGAAGGAGTTCTTGCTCTAGCAACTATATTCCAAAGATGGAACATCCTACTTACAGAGAAAGGAATAAGTTTTGAACCAAAAAGACTAGGAGGATTTACTAAACCCAAATATCCTATAAATGTAATAGTAAAGAGCAGAAAATAATTAAAACACTTGTATTGATTCTGAAAAGTTAGTAACTATTGACTTGCAGTTACTTCAACTAAATTTTTAGCAACCCCTTTATAATTATTAAATACTTTAATGATAAGCTTCCCATAACAAGGTAAATAAGATATAGAATTTGGAATTAAAGGATATAAATACAGTTAAAACTGTACAGGAAAGTAAAAAAGCTACCTACTATAGTTAAACAATATCATATACTAATTAATATTATTATCTAAAAACTCAATTTTAATATATTAAAATTTGGTATTGTATTGTACCATCATAATCATTCATCATTTTTTGTTACTTTTTATCGGTATTAGTATCGGTATCAGTTTTTTTAGATACTAAATCTTTTAGAACATCAGCTATGTTTTCTTTTAATATTTCGTATTGATCTTTAGTTATCTTTCCTCTAATAAATTCATGTTTTAGAATTTTGACTCTATTTATTAAATTTTTAATTGAAATATCAGGATTATCTGAATTCTGTTCCTTAAGAATATCTTTTAGATTTTTATTAGCAGTTCTTTTTTGAGAATATTCCTTGACTGACTTAGTAATAGATGGAATAAAAAAGCTGAATACAGCTCCAATAAATATTGCAATATATTCGGAAGGAATTTCATCAAAGTTAATTAAACGATTCCTTTCATTAATAAGGTTAAGATTCAAGTAAAGTATTTTATTGTATATGTTTTCGTTGGTTAGTGAATTATTAAAACTAGATTCGATAAAATCATTTTCACCTATAACACTATAAGAAAGATTGAGGGGAATAACCAGATTTTTTTGGTTAGAATCAGATTTAGCAATAATGTCGATAGGAAGTACACCTTTTCCGCTTAATAGATTAAAATGATTTCCCTGACTAAAATTAATGGATAAATTATCATCATTATCAGAAAGATCATTTTTTAGTAGTTCAGCTTTCACATTTAAATTGTATAAACCAGTGTTATTAAATTCTAGAAAGACCGAGTTTTTCCCATTATTGATGTTTATTGACTTATCTTCTAAAATCAAATCTGGACGTGGAACATGTATTTTTCCAAAAACATGTGAAAACTTGTAGTCTTCTGACTTCCTTCCAACTTCAACTAGAACGGCATAATTTGTAGGATAACCTATTTGCGCAATGTCCAAAGTAACCTTAAACCCATCTGGGATAATAGACAAATACTTTTTAGTGAGCTTGGAGGAAAAGAACTCAGGTTGGAAGTCATAGTCTAGGACTTCATATCCTCTTATTATCCAGTCAAGTTTTTTAACTATCTCTTTAGAATTTACTGTTCTTGTTATTATTTCTTTTAGTTCCTCACCATCTAAAATATCACTCTGGTTTACATGATTTTGTGTAAAACGAGAAACGTTTGTAGTAGGAGAATTTAACTTGTTATCATTGTAAGAATTTGATTTGTTATGAGTTAACAAATATCTATAATTATAACCTAAGAATCCAGTTGTTTCGTCATCATCAGAGTCTACAAATATATTAATAAAAAGATTTTGTGGAACCGTGCTACTATTTAATAATGCATTTTTAAGTTTATCTAGAAAATCATTAAATAAAAATTTTATTTCAAGATGAGTACCATTACTTGTTACATATACTCTGTCTAGATCAGTACTTTGTTGTAAATAGTTTAAAGTTTCATTGTAACTGTCATCTGGACCATAATATATGAAATTTTGTATTTCCTTACTAAGGAATTCAGTTTTTAATTTAGGAGAAAATCCATATATAGAACTTAAAAAGGTAAAACACACTATAAAAAAAAGAAAGAAAAAAATAGCATTAATTGCAATTTTCAATAATTAACGTTCACAAATCTTCCAATTTAATTTTTTCATATTTCTATTAGATTTAGAATATATCTATCTAAAATGTACATTCTGACCCTAGTAATGACTGTACTCCAAATCCATCTTGTAAGAAGTTAGAGTGTAGATTAGATAAAAAGTAAATAAAGAGCATATTTTCTCTAACATAATTCGGTAATCTTGTTATAAAAAATTTTTTTACTCATTTTGTTGTCATTGTTCTTGCTACTCTTATGGGTAACCTTTATCACATCTAATTTTGGTGTTATAGTAGCCAATGACACCAAAAAATCCTGGGCTGTCTACAATATCCTTAGTATATTTCCTTTCCCTGTCTTGCTAATTGTAAAACATTTAGAATTGTTAAGGTTCAATTATCTTTAATATTACAAACCCCGAA
>DATDKD010000218.1:0-3604 GCA_036520175.1 Nitrososphaeraceae archaeon | reverse complement strand
ACATATCATAGCAATAATATATCTTACCTTACAATTAATTATTATGGCACAAACTACAAAAACAAAATATGTTCATCCAGAGGTTCTGGTTGATACACAATGGGTAGAAGAACATCTTGAAGATAAAAATGTAAGAATTGTAGAAGTAGACTATGATCCAAAATCGAATTACAACCTAGGTCATATACCTAACTCAATATTAATTGATTGGAAAAAGGATGTGAATGATCCTATAACCAGAGATATATTGAGCCTAAATAATTTCCAAAATTTACTTCAAAATAATGGAATTAATAATAATACTACGGTTATCCTGTATGGAGATTTTAACAATTGGTTTGCAGCATTTGCTTTTTGGGTTTTCAAATATTATAGATATAACGATGTTAGACTGTTAGATGGAGGAAGAAAGAAATGGCTAGAAGAAGATAGGCCAATTAGCAAAGACACAATAAATTATGCTAAAGGAAATTATAAATTTAATGAAGAAATCAAGCCCAATGATGAAATAAGAGCATACCTCGGTCAAGTTAAAAATGCATTAGTTAGTAGAAGGTATTTCCAGTTATCATTAGTGGATGTAAGAAGTGGAGCAGAATATAGAGGTGAAATAACGGCACCACCAGAATATCCTACAGAAGGTGCACAAAGAGGAGGTCATATTCCATTGGCAAAAAATGTACCCTGGGCTCAAGTAATAAATGACGATGGAACATTCAAAACCGTAGAAGAAATACGTAAAATATATGATGAAAAAGGAATTACTCAAGATAAAGATATTATAACATATTGTAGAATTGGTGAGCGCTCTTCCCATACATGGTTTGTACTAAAGTATTTGTTAGGTTATCCGAATGTTAAAAATTATGATGGATCATGGACAGAATGGGGCAATATTATTGGAAACCCTATCGAAAAATGATGTAGTTATGAATAATACTGAAAAAAAACTTAATTTTGTATAATAGACAATTTATTATACAACAATATACTCAAATTTCTAAGAGGACAACAAATTATACTTTTATTTCAAGCCGCTAAAAGCTGAAAAGCATTACTAGCCTTTATGGTATAATTTATACGCAAAATATACATAATATAGGAAACTTGTGTTCATAAATACTATTATTCAAGAAATAAATGAATATATCAAAATGTCAATATAGGTAAAACATTTATGTATATTATCTTGCTGGATCAATTATCTGATAAAAGGATTGACTATAAAAAACCAAGACATCAAGGTATTACATATATAATAGATAAATTCCAAGGATTTGATAAAGAAAACTTTTCTATTATATCTCCAATGATAGATATAGTCAAAATATACGGAGCTTATCCTCTCTTAATACCCGAAGAGCGATTAATTGAAAGGATAAAATTCTATCATGAAACTAATGTTTTAGTATCTACCGGAAGCACGCTGACAGAATATGCTATTACGGAAAATGTGTTTGAACAATTTGTAAAAGAAACAGCCTCACTTGGATTTGATATCATTGAAATTGGAGAAAACAATATTCAAATAAATCCAGAGCAAAAAAAAAAAATTTCTAATATAATTGGATCTCATGGATTAGAACATCATTGGAAAATAGGGAAAAAGGACCCAAGAAGACAATTGACCACAGAAATGACAATTAATAAAATCAATGAAGCTTTGAATATTACCAAAGACAAGGTTATTTTGGAGGCAAATTTAGGCTATAGTGCTGGGATTTATGACGAGAAAGGAAATATTAAATGGAATATTTTAAGCGCTATCACATCTAATATCTCTCCTGATAATATTATATTTGAAGCTCCTTTGGAAGTTCAACAAGCTGCATTGATAGCTGAATTTGGTGAGAGAGTCAATTTAGCAGAAATAAAAATAGAGAATGTTGCATCTATTGAATCACTAAGAAGAGGATTTTTGTCAAAAGCAAGCTTTAGTATATCTACTGCAAAGAAAGTGGCAGACGGTGGACCGGCTACAAAGTTTATTTATTTTATTATACAAAATAAAAGTCCAATTGAGCAAAGTGAATTAATCCATTTATCAAATCTAGCAAGAAGAACGGTTCAGGCCTCAATTGATGATTTGAAAGAACAAGGATTAATATATGAAACAAACAGTCTAGATGATATTAGAAGGAAAGTATATCATCTTGCAAAAGATGGATCAGTTTGATCATATTTGGCTGGATAATGATAATGAAATAGCATTGAAAATTTTATGGTAATAGTTTTTATTTAGAAATTTACCTCAACCGATTATATTATATAAAAATAATAAATAATTTATTAGTATATTCTTAAAGTTTAGTTATAAATTGCGTGTGAAGGGGATTTTAAAAGTGACAATTGAATAATAAATGATTTCAACAGCAAAATTCATTTTATTGTATCTACATCTTTTTGAATCAAGGGAGTTGAAAGTAAATACTAGATAATTTAATTTATTCTATTAGATCAAAAGTTAATTATTGAATCATAATTTACTAACGTGTATTTTTTAACCTAATATATCCTTCTTTGCAATTATGACAACTCATATTATTATTTGTGATAAAATACTTACTTGCTTCTGAATATGAAACTTCCCAACCACATGATGAACAACGAATAAAATAGCTATGATAAGGTAAAGATATTTTCCTAAGATGTTCCTCTACTTGTATCATTTCCAGCATCCATTCATCTAATTGGATTTTTTTTAATATTTGAGTTGTCAATGTTTTATTTATTAATAAATGCTATATAATTTAATCCAAATATGCTATTTGTGCTGAATATGTGTATTATAAGTAAAAATATGGATAAAATAATAAATAACTGAGATAAGTGGTTAATTAATCTGACTTCAGAAAAAATTACTTTAGTCAGAAACATATCACCAATGGTTACAAAACCTATTAAATAAAATATTTTTAAATGATAAACTTTATTATTTGTATGATAGGTCTAATTTTCCTATAATATACATTTTTTGCATCTTTAATCAATCATTTGTATATCTTATGTTTCTATATATTGAAGTGCAAAAATTGACATTCATTTAATATGTTCTTTGGAATAATTAGGAAAACAATCAAACTCTTTTTTAACTCGAATGTTTTATTAAAAATGTTAAAGCTACTTAAGTTAGTAGGTTTCCAGACGATGGGTTTGGGTGAAGCATGAGAGAATTACCTACCTACTAACTTAAGTAAGGTGTTGGATTCAATTTGGTTGATTATTTCTTATTGATGACAAGCTTCTTGCATACCATTATATAGGAACATAAGATATATAATTGATTGTAAAGATGCAAAAAAATACTAAAATATGAGATTTATACCTATTAATAGCAAATCACAGAATATTAGAAATATTTGTTATGACAAGGATAGTAACTCTCACCTTATGAAAAATTCTCATTCTGATTGCCTATCAAGTCCAACTTAATATTTTACATCACTAATTTATTAACTACTATTTATTTATCGGAGTTAATTTTGTTATTTAGATATTGAATTAACTATTGCATTCAAACAAAATTCTAAATTATCAATTTCCTCTATAATTCTAATAGTTTCTATACGATATGTCGCTTTTTTCTTTTCCTTTTTTAATTGTT
>DATDKD010000217.1:0-2322 GCA_036520175.1 Nitrososphaeraceae archaeon | reverse complement strand
AGATCCTCGATTAGTAGTAACTTATCATACAAACGCTAACAATATGTTTTCAAGACCTCCAAAGAATAACTCATAGAAATTAAATTTACTTAATATTATCAGTTTTTATTCAAAAACTCTATAGCATTATCAGCAATATGATTAATGATAATTCTAAAGCAATACGCATAACTAATTTATACAACATATATGAAGATAAATTCCAATTACTGTATTAAATGAATAAAATAAAAGGTTATTAATATATATTTTCAGAATAGATAAAAAAAATATCCCTTAATTACATCGACTAACATGAGATTACGAATACTCATCACTATGAGACCTAAGAGTCTTCATTATGCAAATAATTGCAATGTCATTTACATTAGTACCTGTGCGTCCACTAAATAAGGATGAATCTATTTTTTTTAAAGCAGTGTAGCTATCGTGATTTTTTAGGTATTTTCTTAGATTAATACCCATTTTTTGAATTAAATACAGAGTTTTGGGAGTCAGGAGGCCTCCTGCTGCCATTGAATTACCGTCTATTCCATCTGTTCCCATAGAGACTATGGTAATGTCATCTCCATCCTCAAACCGGCACATTGTTGCTGCCGATAAAATTGCTTCTTGATTTCTTCCTCCTTTACCGTTCTCTCTTCTCTTATTCAATTTTACCGTTGTTTCGCCTCCAAGTACAAAAGCGATTGGAAGCGATGAAATGGCAAAATCCGTCGTTAGTCTTGCAAGGGATTTGCCGAAATCTATTGCCTGACCATTAAAAGATGAGCCAAGATGCATTGCTTGGATATTATTTTTTCTTAGGGATTTAACGGCTTTGTGGCACGCTAGTGTATTATTACCTATTAAAAAATTATGCACATTATTGAATATAGAGTTTCCGGGCTTGGGAGTATCGTCGATAGACCCTTCTAGACCCTTCTTTATTATAGTAAATATCGATGATTTTTCTAAATTTTTAATAGTTAATATATGATATTTCTCTAGTATGAATGCCGCGTCTTTAAAGGTGGAATTGTCAGGTACTGTCGGGCCCGAGGCAATTGTCGCTATGTTGTCTCCTATGACATCCGATAAGATGAAGGAAAATATCGTGCATCCTCTTTTGACAAATCTTACTAGCCGTCCTCCCTTGATCAAGGATAGATGTTTACGAACAATATTAATTTCGTCAATAGAAGCTCCAGAAGCCAACATTTTAGATGTAATTTTCTTTTTATCATCTAATTTGAGATTGTCAATAGGAAACGGCATGAGTGCAGATCCACCTCCAGAAATTAGCACAAAAACCAAATCAGATTTGTGCGTTTTTTTCAGAATATTAATGATTTTTTTTGTACCTTCAACGCCTGCTTCGTCAGGTATAGGATGGTTGGCTTCGGATATATAAATAGAATCAAGACGAGTCTTGTTACCATAGGGAACATTTATTGCTCCATTAGTAATTTTTTCTTTTAGAATATGACAAAGAGCCTCTGCCATTTTAGCTGTTCCTTTTCCTGCGCCAACTACGAAGATGGATTTGAAATTGTCTATGTCTAATTCAGCTTTATTGCCTTTGATATCTAATATCGATAGCTTGGAATCCCTTAGTTTTAAGGCTCTTCTTATAAGAATTTCAGGCTGCACGGACATGATGGCTGACTCTACAGCCCCGAGCGCGTAATTCAATGAATGGTATCCATGATGTCTTCTTTCTAATGACACCCTATTAGTAATGATTCCCAATAATGTTGTACTGATCAATAAATATAATTAGTTCTTAATATGACTTATTCGGTAAATTAGAATACATACCAGATCAATAGCCCTTTGCAGGGTACACTAAAGACGATTCTAACATAAGAATGATAAAGGGACATATCCATTTGTAGATAAATAGGCTTGGCATGTTCGAAATTTTTTATGATTACCTAGCAATACGTATCTGCATCAAAGACGTTCCTAGTGATCCGTTGTTATTTTGCTATAGAAAATAAGACTCTCTGTTCTTGTAATAAAGTAAATATATTGGTTATAAAAAATTCTCAAGCGATTCCTTGTTTGCCACTTTATTTATTTGTCAAGGCGATACTATGAAAATTTTTAATTAATTTTTTGTCACGAGTATCGACTTTTAATAAATTTGCACTATTATTTAGAACTGGCAAAGGAAAAATGGTATTTAATTAAAAAAAATGCCAATATATTCGACTTTTCTCCCCACAGAAGAATTTTTTTTATTAATATTAACAATATTTAACTAATCTTCCTATGGCAATCTTAATCTTATCTTAAGGAAACTATAAGATATTCTTGTGATATAGATGGTCGCGGATC
>DATDKD010000216.1:0-10863 GCA_036520175.1 Nitrososphaeraceae archaeon | reverse complement strand
AGATAAACTTTATCCTTATTTTTAGTAATAAGTTGAAGAGCTTGTTTTTTTTCTTCATCATCCATTGCGGTAAAGATTATCTTTTTTGCTAGTCTATTATCCGCAAGACGTGTATCAGATGATTCTATCAACTGAAAATCTTTAAGGTTATTTGTCATATTTTTAAGATGGATATTTGTGATTGTATTTAGTGATACATTACTCACACTCAATGAAGAAATTCCCAAACCTGCTGGAGATTCATAGTGGCTTGAATCTTCGATCGGAGCAAGAAAGGTAACGAAATCATTCAGACGTTCTTCTTTTTGCCAAGTTGAAGGATATTGTATACTATACTTTAGTTTTGTATTTTCATAAATTTTAAAATCATCTGAAGATTTACCAAAATCAAAAAGTCCCGATGCATCGTTAATAATATCTACAGAATTATTTATCGATAGAAATAACAAAGAGAGAGATAAAATAATAAAAGTAGTAGTAGCAGCCCTTAATCCCACCATATATTCGAATCACATTCTAATGCATTATTTTATTTTTTCTAATTATTACTAATATAATATTCAATATTTTTTATTGGAAACAATAGTAAAAATAAATAAATACTTATTTCATAAAATCTACTAAAGACACTATATTTTTT
This sequence comes from Nitrososphaeraceae archaeon, assembly GCA_036520175.1. GTDB lineage: Archaea > Thermoproteota > Nitrososphaeria > Nitrososphaerales > Nitrososphaeraceae > TH1177. Next base: position 10,223 of record DATDKD010000216.1, on the reverse strand, counting down.
TTATTCTTTAAGGAATATGTAGAAGAAGGAGGAGTTAATTTCTTTATGTTTAATTTAGGATATCCAAATTTCATATTTCTTTTTTCAACTTCCTTTTCTAAAAACATCATTATTGATTCTGAGTATTCTCTTTCAGCATTTAGATTTCTTTTAAAGTTGATTGGATCTTTAAATTTAAAGATTTTTTCATAAAATTTTAGAGAGTTATCAATATGTAATATTTGTAAAATATATTTCATCCTTTCCCATATATCATATCTTAATCTTAAAATTGCACCACTAACATATTTAACTCCACTATCATTTGCAGAATCTATAATATTTACGATATCTTCATTTGAATCTGTTATAAGAGGAAGAATTGGATCGATGTTAACAACACATTTTATACCTGATTTGCAGAATTTTTCTATTACCTTAAAAACTGATTGTGAAGGAGGTGTACCTGGTTCAACAATTCTTTTGATATTCTCATTGTTTGTAGTAATTGACCATACGACAAAACAATTATGGGAATAGCGACTGTGTAATTCTAAATCTCTTTCTATTAGACTAGATTTTGTAAAAACATAATACGGAATTTCAAATTCTTGTAAAACCTCAACGCATTTTCTAGTAAGAGAATATTTTAGCTCTGCAGGCTGATATGCATCAGTTGCAGAGGCTATCATTACAGGATTAATTATATTTCCTTTCCAGGCTTGTATCTGCTTACATAGTAAATCTCTGGCATTAATTTTTGCATAGATATGGTCATAAAATTCAGGTGACCATTCATATGTGGCATAACAATACCCGCATCGATGTTGACAACCATTGTAGGGATTTATTGTTAGACCTTCTTTTCCATATACAAAAAAATCATGAAGAATTGATTTACTCTCTTTCGACGTAAAAATAGGCGCTGAGTTTTTATACCATGGTGATAAATTCATAATAGAGTGTTTAATTTCTTTTCTCTCTAATTAAATAGACAGTACGATTAGGGCAGGGGAGGGGAGTGTCGTTGCTTATGTATCTAATTTGAAATAAAAATAAATCATGCTGTTACCATTTTTAATCTATTATTGGTTATTATCTTCAGATTTTTCATCTTCGATCATTCTATTTTTTAGATTTCTTTTACGAACAGTAACTAATACTTTTTCCCCTACAAATGCAGCCATGTACTCTTGATTACTTTCTGGTACTGGTATGGATTGATTATTTTCTATTGTTGTTAAAAAATTTATTATGACTATTTCGTCACTCATTGGAATAATCAGATAAAAAACCAAGTTATTATAGTTTATAGATTCTTATATTCCAATACCAGTACTAACGAGGAGTATTAAAGAGCAAATCCAAAAATTGTCTCCAGTTCTCTGATAATATACATTTGCTTAACAATAACCATTGTAATATTTGATTTATTGAGTATAGATAAAAAATTTTTGATTATAATCGTAATAATAATTTAATTAACTATGACAAGTCACAATATCAATGCAAATATTAATACGGATTAAATAAATCTAGTCATGACCAATTCACTAACTCCTCATTTTTACCATAATATACTAATTTAAATTGTAAATCCTGTGAATAATATAGTAGATTTTTGTTTACTCCTATTTACTCCTATCAACTAGGTTGAATAGACTCCAAACAAAATTATCAGCTTACTATGAAACTTAACGATCTTCTTGATATATGACGGATTGAGAAGAAAAAGAAATAATGAAAATTGTACTTGAACCATAATTAAAAAATAAAGTAACATTGATGAGGTAGAATATAAGCACTATTACTTATAACTGACTCTAGAATTATTCTACCATATGAACAAATCTTATTAATTCAAAACATCAATTACCCCCACAAGGAATTTACAATTACATATAAAAAATAAAAACAAGTAAATTTATATCTTACAAAACGATAGCGTACCAAGAAGGACTTGTGAAAAAGAATGTATTCTTGTTAGTATTAATTAGTTTAATCGTTTTAAATTTTGTACTATCTTTATATGTAATTTCTCTAATGTTCAGATAACTTCAACAATTCTTCTTTATAATATTATTTACTTTTAATGAATGAATAGCATATATATTGAGGATAATAGTAGGAAATTTACAATTTTTATAATTTGGAAGAAGAAACTCAGGAATTAGCAATTAATACAATAACGAAACATAAAATGAGATTAAATTTTGAACCAAATTGGTGAATTAGCTTATACATTTAGAAGGTATAAAAAAATGACTAGATATTCGATTCCAATTAATAAAATTTTATTATAGGAATGAGTTAGTCAGTGGTTTTATTTTATATAAAGAACCCTATTAGGGCAATTAGAATAAATAAGTTCCTAATCATTGATATATTTTTCTCATAAGATACTAGTCCTTGTTTAATTAACACAACAAAAAATTTTATTTATAAATTTATTGTATTATTAAGACAGGTATACTTATGTTACTTATTATTTTTCTAGCGTCACTGAATAAGGACCTTATCCATGAGTCTATATGAGATGTTGTTAAAATCAATAGATCAAAGTTATTTTCTTTAATTTCTTTGACTATTTCATCATCTGCTTTACCACCTCTAAATTTATATGAAATTTTATTTTTAGACCCAGCTGCCTCACATTTCTTAATTTTTTCTTCCATTGCATCTATTACATCTCCTTTTATGTTTCTATGAAAGTTTTGATTATCCATTTTTGATGATTCATGTGAGCCTTCTACACTTACATGTTCTAATTTATCAATATCTTCCAAAATACGTAAAATGACCAATTCTGCCCCGGTAGAATTGGATATAGAGACAGCATATGTGAGTGATCGGTCAGATTCGTCTTTACCATCATCAGCAACTAATATTTTTTTAAAAGAGGGGATATTATTTTTAGATATGGAATAATTTGGAGATTTTTCAGATATACTTTCTGATTCATCTTCTATTTCTGGGGAAACACTTCCATCAGGACTTATTATTTCATTTCCATCAGAATTTAAATGATCATTGTCAGTGCTCATAGAAAATAAAATCATGGAATGTAATTTATAATTTTGTAATAGTAATGATGATAATAAACTATTCGATGTGATGCAAATATCCTTATTTGATACTTATTTCTTTATTTTAATTAATAAAGTCATTGTACTAAACGCCAATTGTATTGATTGATTGATTTTAATAAAATATGTTGTGATAATAACAATGTAATAGATTCATGGATGTCTTATTAAAATCTATATTAAAACGAATAGCGCCATTAGTTGTTGGTGGTACTATTACAGGCATAATTTTAGTTTATTTCTTAGGATTTTTCATTTCGACTCTCTTGAATAATATTATATGGTTAATTATTTCGACTTTTCTTTACAAATATCATTGGAAAATGAATGGTTTAGAAGACATCTTAATTCTTTATATTTTTATATTTACTAAGATAAAAAAAGAAAAAAACAAAGGACAACATTATTAGCACTGAGGGTAACATTCCTTGAGAGTTTTTGCTGATACTTTATTTTAGTGTAGTTCAAATTGTCATTCATTAGTACAATTTTATGCTTTTAATTTTTCAGATAAGATTTTTATTACATACAAGAATGTACTACAATAAAAATATTTCTTTTTGATCATCTGGTCCAAACGTTAATGAAGAATTTTATTTGTACTTATATATATTTTATAAAATAGTGATCTAAATTTAATTTGTAAACGTGTAAAGATAGCTCATTATCTATTAGATAGATTTCTAGATGTAATTATTTTGTTATTGTCAACTAAAGGATTGAGAGTTCATAATATCAGGAAGCATTATGTAACTTATTATTTATAACTACATGCTTTAAATATACATAGTGCCTAATATTTCTTTATTGTACTATTCCTATAAAAATGATATAAAAAATAAAACTATTGAATTGAATTATAATCGATGAATTGAATTTATAACAGTACAATATTAATAAGGAAAAATAATCTAATAATATAAATGCGTTTTTTTATCCAATCCTCTTTCATGATAATTGGTATTTGTGTTTTGTTAGCTATTAGTTTATTAACTCATAATAACACATTTCAAATTCTAATTTTTCATGAAATTGAAGCATCAATATTGAACTCAAATGGATCATTAAATATACAACAAAATCAACCACTACAACAACAAAATCAACCAAGAGATGACAATTTGATAATTGGTTCATTTGGTAATGATCGAATAACAGGTACTGCAAATGATGATATCATAGTTGCATTATCCGGTTCAGATACTGTACATGGTTTAACAGGCAATGATAAAATACAAGGAAATGAAGATACAGATCAATTATACGGTGATGATGGAGACGACATAGTTCAAGGGGGGAGTGGCAGTGATCTTTTGTACGGAGAAGAAAATGATGATGTCATAGCTGGAGGAGTTGATGATGATTATTTAATAGGAGGTAACGGAAATGATAAATTATATGGAGATACTGGGGATGATATCCTTTCTGGTTTAAAAGGCGCAGATTATTTTGATTGTGGAGACGGGGTAGATGTTATAATTGATTTTAGTTTAAATGAAAGTGATGATACTGCAGGAAACTGTGAAGAGATTCAAAATAATTAATCTAGAAGCATTATAGAACAAATTTAATAATATATGATTAATTTTTACAACATTCTCTATAAAACTATGTAAATGGAATACATTTTAACTTGTTTGTGTTATCTACAACAAATTATTTGTGTTAGTTATAGAATAAAGGAGGAAAAACATATAGACACAATAAAAAATTATAATTATAATAGTACATCATCAGAAACTGATAAAACTCCAACTTTTCAAATAACCAATCATTCTTATCATATGGAAACATGAATTAAATTTGAACAATAAAAAGAAAGATGAAAAGAATGGGAATACGGTTGTAATGGAATTAAAAAATATAACCAAAATATTTGAATCGCCTGCAGGAGAATCTGTTGTTCTTGAAGATATTAATTTCAAAATAAACAGAGGACAATTTATATCAATTGTTGGACCTTCTGGAAGTGGCAAATCTACGTTACTTAACATTATAGGTGTCCTAGATAAACCAACGTCAGGAGAAGTTATTATAAATGGATTTAATATACTGTCTCTTAATGAATCTGAAATTGCACAAATGCGAAATAACTTAATAGGATTTATTTTTCAATCTTTTAACTTAATTAATAGAACTAGTGTTCAAAAGAATATTGAAATACCTGCTATAATCATGGGAATGAATAGAAGCTTACGTCATTATCGTTCACAAAAGTTACTAGAACTATTAGGAATAAAAGATAAGGCAGAATACAAACCGATGAACCTTAGCGGGGGGCAACAACAAAGAGTTGCTATTGCACGCGCTTTAATTAATGATCCAACAATAATTTTAGCCGATGAACCAACTGGAAACTTGGATACCAAAACTGGTGAAGAAGTTTTTGGTTTACTTAAAATGCTTACTAAAAAATATAAAAAGACAATTATTATTGTAACTCATAATCAAGAGCTAGCACTAGAAACAGACAAGACTATTTTTATAAGAGATGGAAAAATAGAAAAGGAAATTATTAATTGAACTATTAATCAAAATGGTTAAATATACAAAGAAAAAATCGAAAAACCTTAATATTAGATATTTGCGAGTAGATGAAATGAAGATAATAAAATTATGACACTTACTTTTTCCATTCTATTTTCTTCTATATTATTTTTGTTATTCATTTTGGTAATTTTCATAAATCCCAATTTTTTAATCCTTAGTAATGGTTATGGTCAAATCGAACCACTGGATGATAGAAGTCCGTCATTTCTAGAAGCATACTGGACAAATAAACCTATAACATCATCTCAATCTCAACGCGAAAATAATTCTATAAAGGTTGAAGTTGGCCCCGGAGAAGGACCATCAACTCTTGCAGTAGTATTGGTCAATACTGGAAGATCAGAAATAACTGGAATAACAGGAGATTTAACACTACCAGAAGGTTTCAAAGCTATAAGAGGGGAAAATGATGTAAAATCAGAAAACGTTTCTGTTGCAAGCTATAATTCAATTGTAAAGCCTGGAGATAGTTTCCCCCTCTATTTCACTTTTGGAGTCTTGAATGATACAAAGGTTGGTCCTTATTATGGATTTATGAAAATAACTTATTCAAAAGTCCTTGAAACCGGACAAATTGTGTCAAATATCACTGTACCTTTTCGTGTCCCCGGTAAAGTAATTCTAGATGTAATATTACAGAAACAAAATTTAATTACTAACACACCCAATTATTTACCAATTTTATTATATAACAAAGGATCTGCAGATGCAAATGGAGTAATTGTTACCATTACCAATATTTCTGGAGGAACTACAACAATAGGAAATAAAGATCTTAATAATAATAAGAATATCATTATTGACAATCCAATACTCTATAATAATTCTGAAACTAATAATAATAATAATAATAATAATCTTGGTGATAGTAATTATACTATCTCAAATACTTCTACTAACACTACTAAAAGTATTTTAACAAAACCAACATCACAAAAAGAATCGTATGGTAGACCCCTGGATATTCAAGCTACGACATTTAATGTAGAGAGAATTTTAGCGAATAATACTGCATTAATTATTCCAGTTATATATCCTGGTTATTCTACGGGTGGAACTATCCAAAATATGAAATTAACGATAGATTATAATGATCCTTATGGCAATAAAAAAAATTTGGAAACTTCTGTTGGATTAATAATATCTCCAAATCCCCCAGAATCTGTTTTGAGCATAGATGAAGCTAGAAATATCTTAGATACTAATAATACTAATACCAATACTGATACAATAACTTCTAATACTACAAAAAAGGATACACTCATGCTCCGAGCTGGAATGATTGAAAGTGTTAAAATAATTGTTTCCAATAATGGAAATGAAGAACTAAAAAATGTCGTTTTTTCTCTTAAATCTGAATCAGATTCTGTTAAACTTCTTGGTGATACAAGATGGACATTAAATTCTATAGAACCATTCTCAAAAACAGAATTATTAACACAGATCTTTTCATCAGAAGAAGTAATAAGTAAACCTATTTCTTTTACATTAGATGCTGAATATATTTCAGGAGGAAAGTCTAAAAGAGATTCCCTTTCTATAGGAGCTTACATACAAGGACAAATAACAATAAGAACATACGACGTATCTATCGAAAATATAGGAGGAGTTTTAAATTTAGTTGGAAATTTGTTAAATGAGGGAAATACAGTAGCACTTTTTACTACTATAGAGATTATCAATAATAATGAAGTGTCATCTAAACTTACATCAGATTCTTCGCAGAGTGGAAATTTGATAAAACAACTACCTTTGCAAAGTTTACCGGCACCTCAATATCTGGGAGACCTTACAGAGAATTCACCATTACCTTTTAGTATTCCCATTGATATTAAATCAAATACAGAAAATGGCAAATATATGACAAACTTAAAAATCAATTATAAAGATGATTTGCGAACAGAACATGATTTGGTTTTAAGCGAAACGGTATATTACCAACCAGTAGAAATGGATCAGACTAATGCAAGTGACAATAGTAGTAGTAGTATTTTAGGTTTTACTATATCTAATTTTATGACTACGATAATTGTTATTTTTATTTTATCCATTCTGATCGTTATTACAATAATATTTGTTATAGTTACTATCAAAAAGAGAAAAAATAAAAAATCAAAATTATATAAATCTTTGAAATATCAAGATAATGATATGAAGGATTTTTTAGGTGACAAAAAAGATGAAAGAGGTTAAAAAGCAATTAATAAAAAATAAAAGTTATTATGATGTTTTTACCTTAATAAAACACATAAAGGATCAAGAAATTCGAAATGGATTTTAAAGAAATAATACTTTTATCACTTGATGCTATTAAAGAGAGAAAAACAAAATCCTTACTGACTATTGTAATGGTAATGGTGGGTAGTAGTCTTATGATCGCCGTTAGTGGAATGGGTGCTGGCTTTACCGAGTTTTTTAATAAACAAACAAGCAATCTTGCAGGTAATATTATGTTTATAAACCCGGCACCTCAAACACAAAATGGAGGAACGGGTCCTGGTGGTGGTAATAATGCAGCTCCTCCTCCTGTTGCAAAAATTACCCTCAATTCAGCAGTACAAAAGAGATTAAGCTCACTTCCATTAGTAAAAGAAGTTATACCTTCATATCAATCTCAAGTAACTATTGAATCAAAAGGTGAATCAAAAGATTTTGCGATATTTTCTTTAAATCCACAAAAACTAAGTATTATTGCTCCTACTTTAGAATATGAAGAGGGCTCAGTGCTGAGATCCAATGATCCTTCAGCAATGATCGTTTCCAGCGATGTCGCCTTTCCTCCTGGAGAATCTACACCTTTTTTATCATTGGGACAAACTGTACAAGTATTGTATTCTTTTGTGGATCCAATAACGGGAAACAGAGAGATTGAAACAAAAAGTTTTGTTATTAGAGCAATAATAAAGCAATCAGGAAATCCTAACATTGACAAAGCTGTTATCATTAATGAACAAATAGGCAATACACTTCTTCATAAATCTGGAAAATTTGATGCGCTAATAGTAGTAGCTCTATCTCCTGATAATATAGATAGTATTGAAACTGAAATAAGAAAACTTTATGGTAATGATATAGGTATTACTACAGTAAAAGCGCTAATTCAGACAATTAAAGAGTTTACTAGTGGATTAAGCGCTTTTCTTTTAAGTATTGCAATTGTATCATTAATAGTAGGAGCGGTTGGAATAATAACAACCCTATATACTTCAGTAATAGAAAGAACTAGAGAAATAGGAACTTTAAAAGCTATTGGAGCACGAAATTTTGATATTTTAACTCTTTTTTTAGTAGAGGCATTACTGATTGGTATTTTAGGTGCAACCTCTGGTTTAGGAACGGGTGTAATCCTTGGATATATTCTTAATACAGGATTCAGTTCAAATAGTGATGGAAATAATTCTGCTCCTGTTTTTTTAATAACTGATATGACAAGAGTTTGGCTCATTACCGTAGGATTGAGTTTTTTAGCTGGGCTGTTTCCCGCTTTTAAAGCATCACGTTTGCTGCCGATTGAGGCATTGAAGAGAGAATAAGATTATAAAAAAATATTTTCCCAAAACAAGAAAATTTATTATACTAGAAGATTGAGGGGTGAAAGTATATGGTTTTAGTATTTACTGCATTTACTCTTTACTCTAAATAAAAATTGGCATTAATTTTGCGCTGTTATAATGAAGACAAAAGCAATTTTAATTTATACAGTACTATTTTCGTCGAAAATAAAAGGTCGAGGAAGAAGTTAAGCATATTAAAGATTAACATTAACTGAGTTTTATTATTAAAATTGTATTAGTATTTAATTATCAATGGTTTTTCCTAAATCGTTGATATCTATTTCATCCTTTGAAGATCCAATTCCAAATGCCTCAAGTTGAGATTGAATTTTATTTGGTTGGGTAAAGATATTCATGTCACCATGATTGTTTAAGATTACTTCACAATTACCTGATTGAGTATCACCTTTATCGGGATCAAAATCTACTATAATATCATTTCCATCACCACAATCAAAAAAGTTGACGCCCTTTCCTCCTATTGAAACATCATCACCTACTCCTCCATAAAGTTCGTCATCTCCATTTCCTCCTACTAGTAAATCAGTTCCCTCACCAGCTTGAATTATGTCAACATCGGGTCCACCATAGATTTTGTCGCTTCCTTGGGATCCCAGAATTTTATCATTACCTTCATCACCATAAAGTTCGTCATTACCTACTGAACCTTGAATAACATCATTTTTCTCAAATCCTCTAACGATATCACCATTACCACAGCCTGAACCTAAACCTGATGCACTCACTGTTGCTGGACATGCAACAATTACATCGTTACATTTAGTTCCCAATGTTATAGGACGAGTTCCTACTATAATATTTGAATCTTTGGAACTACAATCGTCACTATCACTTCTTGCCTCAGCAGTTAATAAAAAATGATTATCAAAGGATAAAACAGAAGAGGATACCGATATTATAAATCCAATGAAGAATAAATTAATACTCAAGGAAGGAAGAAAGCTTTTGCCTCCAGAATTCATCATTAACCATCTGAAGTTCATGATAATAATATGAATCTCCTTATTAATAAATAAAAATTTTTTTAATATAT
>DATDKD010000215.1:0-13195 GCA_036520175.1 Nitrososphaeraceae archaeon | reverse complement strand
TTGTCCTGGAGGATCAACAGGGCCCCAAACACTAATACCTTTAAATTTGCCAGCTTTTTGTCGTTTAGATTTAAAAGAGGTATCAATTGGACCATCAACTTTGGAATGATCTGTTCCGCTTCCTGTAAGAGAGATAGTTGTATCTGACATCCCAGAAGTCATAGTGGGTGCAGAAGGTGTATTTGGAATATTTGGAGCAGATCGTGTTGAGCCGACTGAAGCAGAAGATATTTCTTCAGAGGAAATCGATGCACCAGCTGGAGGAGGCGGAGGATTTACATTTCTAGTTATTGGATTAAGGGCCAAAGGAGTTAATTGTGTAAGTTTATCAATAGCTTTTTCGAGGGATAATTTTTCGGTTTTTTGGTAAGAAGAAATTAACTTATCTCCAATTGAAGTATTTCGTATTATAGTATCAATAACCATTTTAGCATTGAGGTCTGCCTTTTGTCTATAATTTTGAATTCGGTAAGAATCACCAAATTTTTCAATAGGGTTAATTTGATAGATTAAATCAATAACTTCTCCTGTTACAATTTCTATTGTTATATCAAGAGAGATTGGTGATATTTGATGTAACAAATGATCTGTTTCTTGTTCTTTCCAGTTATAGGTTACATATATGCGGTCAGCATATCTATCTAACTTAAAACCAGTTTTCTTTAACTCATTGAAGATATTGTTGATTGTTGATTCCTCTGTTAAATTTACTGGCAATCTAAAAATACCCATTTTATATCCATGAAGAGGATATACACCGCGTTTAGAAATTTCAGAAAGCATTATCCATACCCTATCTTTTAAGAAAAGAGACATAATTTTATTTAAACTGAAAAACCTAAAAGGGTTTCGATTTTAATTATTTAACCAAATCCTTTCTTGAATGTCTTGGAAGTCTTCCACAGCTATAAAACTGATATAATGCTGTAAATATGAAGTTTTTTCGCTATGATATTAATTATCTTTTTGAAAATATATACATCCATGTAAAAATAGTTCAATTCATTCACAATTATGAGTTTGTTTTTAATATATAGACTATCCTCTTCCACTTTTGCCAGAATTGTTGAAATAAGAAACTTAGAAATATTATATTAATTGTTTCACTAAGCATAAACTTACCTGTACTCTAAGTCAGTTTAACAATAAATAACAATTTCTATAGCTATAGAATGTTTCTTTTTCTTTGATTCAGGAAACTTTTATACGTATCCCTAATAGTAAAATATATAAAAAAAAAGATTCAGAAAACTAAGTATCATAAGCAGTATATTATTTAATTTTAAAGGGTTTACTAAAAAAATTAGGATTAAAAAGATGTCATCTTTGTACGTTGAAAATACTCTATGGGATTGGTCATTTATACTCTTTTCTCTCCCTTGTGCTATTACGTTTAGAGTTTTTACTATTTTGATATTTATTTATCTATAGTAATAAGACTTTATTAAATTAATAACTAATTATTGTGATAGATCACAAATGCAGTAATAGAAAAAATAATATTTGATATTATAGGAAACTCGATTATTCTTATAAGAATAAGCCTTTTAGGTTTAAATCTATAAGATTAACTAACAATAATTAAACACTTAAATTATCAGAAATTTTAGGTTTTGATTAAAGGGCCGGTAGTTTAGCCTGGTAGAATACCTGCCTTGCATGCCATTGACGCAGAGGAAACGTAGGTGGTCGTGGGTTCAAATCCCACCCGGTCCATACAATTGTCTATCTTTAATTATCATTAGTTAATAACTTTTGAATAATCTTCTCTGCAATAACATTTGAAGCTAAATCTTGAGCTTCTTTAGTTTGAGCTCCTATATGAGGAGTACAAATAATATTTGATAATTGCAATAATTTTTTATTAGTAGCTGGTTCTACTTCAAAAACATCCAATGCTGCTCCTGCAATTTTTTTTGTTGTTAAAGCATTGTATAATGCGTTTTCATCTACTATATCGCCTCGGGATGAATTTATAAAAAAAGCAGTAGATTTCATATTTGAAAAAGTAGATTCATTAAACATATTTTTAGTCTCAGACGTTGATGGAACATGACATGAAATAAAGTCAGAACTTGCTACTAAGGTATTAAAATCCGTTGTTATCATACCTACTTCATTTATAAATTCTTGTTTAATAGGAAAGGTATCATAACCTATAATATTCATACGTAGTGATCTAGCAATTCTTGCCAAGTTCCTACCGATGTTTCCAACCCCTACAATTCCTAAATATTTTCCTCTTAATTCAATTCCATTCAGTTCCTTTTTCATCCAATTTCCTTTCTTCATTTCACTATCGGCTAAAGGTAAATTTCTCGCTAATGAAAGCATCAATCCAATAACTAATTCAGCAACAGCATTAATTGCAGATTCAGGTGAGTTTATTACTTCAATATTATTTTGTTGAGCTGATTCAACATCTATATTGTCAAGTCCCACTCCGACTCGAGCAATAATCTTAGCTTTTTTTGCATTTGAGATAACTTCATTAGTGATTTTGGTCCTACTTCGGACTACAATTACATCATAGTTTTCAACTTCTGATAATAATTCAGAGTTAGTTATCGATGGTTTATCGACAACATTAAGGCCAGCTTTTTTTAAAATTGTTATTCCTATTTTGGATATTGGGTCACAGATTAAAATATTTCCAGTTATTTGCATGGATAAAATTTTTTGAGATACAAATATAATTATTACTTACTTTATTTCGAATTTAGAATCTAAGTAAATAAACTACGGTTTAATCGGTAGAGACAATTTCTCCTCTTAAATGATCAACATAATAAGTTTTATTGAATGCAGGCAAATTTATTTGCCATCCAAAATGATTTCCAGTAGTAATTGTCGGAGAAGTTTTTCCGACATATTTGCCTATGAAGTTAGTATCCTTTTTTGATTCATATATTTCACCATTTCCTTTTATATAGACGTATTTAGAATTTATGTTATTGAGATTGTGAGACGATAAGTTTTCATGTTTAAAAATAATGGAAACAGCAGTGTCGTTAGAGATAGAGAGATAATTACTTGAAGATCTATTCAAAGAATCCATCATAGCTAGATAAACGAAATAAGTAATTAAAGATGCTATAGCTAATGATAATAGAACTCGCTTTATCATGCATTAAATTATTATTTTTATTAATTTATTTTAATTGTTTAATACATTTAATAATACAACTTTTTCATATTTCACTATTGATAAGCATTGAAGAAAAATTATCTGCATTAGGATTCGAATTACCCTCACCTCCAAAATCTTCTGGTTCTTATATTCCCTTGGTTGAAGTAAATGGTCTAATCTTTGTTTCTGGACAAATTCCTTTAGATACAAGTTCAAATCCCGTAACAATAAAATATCAAGGTAAAATTGGAAAAGATACAACACTTGAAAAAGGTCAAAACGCAGCTATACTTTGTACTCTTAATGCCCTAGCATTATTAAAAGATCATTTGGGAAGCCTTGGGAAGATCAAGAAAATAGTCAAGTTATCTGCTTACGTAAACTGTATTGAGGCTTTTTCAGATCATCCAAATGTTGTTAATTCTGCATCAAACCTTTTGGAAAGGCTATTTGGGGAAAAAGGAAAACATTCACGGATCGCTATTGGAGTAGAAAGTCTTCCATTCGGAAGCACCATAGAAATAGATTTTCTAGTTTCAATTTAACATTTCTTTTCCATAATTATGTATTTTATATATAAAAAAGAATTGATATCCCTTCAATAAAAGAAATTCTTATATAGCCTTTTAAAAGAGTTTGATTGTATTTTAACATGTATAGACAGTTAGCGTCGACCTGGACTAAAATGTGGAAAACAAATAGTGAGGAATTAAAATCGAGAGCTGTTGGTTGGAGAAAAGAGCTATCAATTCATAGAATAAATAAACCTAGTAGATTAGATAGAGCAAGGAGACTTGGATATAAAGCCAAACAGGGTATTGTAGTTATCAGAGCACGAGTAGGAAGAGGAGGAATGAGAAAGCAGCGCCCAGTAGCTGGTAGAAGACCCAAGCACAGTGGAGTTGTTCATATTAAGCAAGCAACAAACATGCGATTGGTAGCGGAAAGAAGAGTTAATGAAAAATATCCAAATATGGAAATAATTGGTTCTTATTTTCTTTATAAAGATGGTAAACATTCATGGTATGAAGTGATATTAGCAGATCCAAGTCATCCGTCCATTTATAAAGATAAGGAAATGCGAGGAAAATTAAAATCTTTAACTTAATTTCAACAAAAAATATTTAAAAAATCACAATTTTGTGATCGCTCTAATTTGTTGGTTCAAGGAATATAATTCATTTTTGTCTATGTTCTTGTCTATAGTAATATAATAAACTAATTCATCAATATAAAAACTAATAATATCTACTTTTTTATTAGAAATAAAAATGAATTCAGTTTCTCCTATGGATTTTTCATAGTTTTTTCGGATATTATAAATCATAGAATGAACAAACAATTCGTTCCTCATTTCTTCTGTTTTTAAAAAAGGGGTTAGGCCAATTCTAAGTTGGCCTGCTATTGTTCTACCAAATTTGTTTGTTACACCCACATAACGAATTTTAGATGACAGTTCTAGTATTTTTTTACAGTTGGTTTTATATTGCGCATTTAATTTGGAGAGATTTTCAGCCATACTATAGTTTACGATGGAGGATATAAAATAGTTTATGAAAAGGGAATGCTTGTAAGATAAAATTTAAATTTAACAGTTTATATTTTTTCTAATGATGATATATATTGAAGTGCTCGTATGGCATCTAACTCTTTTAGACTTACTTTATTAATAGAAATATAATTACTGAATCTTGATATGTATTCTTCTTTTGAAGGAAAAAGATGGAAAGATTTCTTGATTATGTTCTCATAATTTCGAAAAGGAAAGTAAATCCTCTTAGCTAAATTGACCATTATTTGCTTTGTTTCTTTATCAATTATTCCTTTTTTCCAGCATAAAAAAATATTATATCTAATATCAATCATTGCTTCAGAAAGAAGATTATAATTGGAATCAAATGTTACGGCAATTTCATCGTCCGAATTAATGATATTATTTTTGAATAACTCAAAGATTTTTCCAATACCTTTCATTCCAAATTTTTCCAATTCTACTGCCCGTAATGCTCCAATACTAGAGGCGCCATAAACTTTAAAGTTTTTATTATTGATAACTTGAAAAACTTCAATCGGAGAAGGGGGATATTCCTGAAGGAAAACTCCATCTATTAAAACAATATCTCTTCTTTCTGTTAATAGATTTAAATTTATAAAGTCACCCTTTTTGGCTGGAGGTTTAAAGTCAGCGTCAATAATTTTTTTTGCTTTGTTTATCTCTAAAGATGGACCCAAATAAATAATTGGTAAACTCATTTATAGGACCTCCTCGCTCTAAACCCCATTACAGACTTTGATATTTTAAATGTCTCAAGACCAGGAACTATAGCTCTCACTACAGGAATTTTTATTTTTGGGTTTGTTAAATTGACTATTATAGCCTTTTTTAATCCTACTTCTTTAAAAAATTTTATAGTAAGATTAATATCATCTAAAATATCTTCATTCTGATAAGTTATTATATCAGAAAAGTTAATTGTCTTTTGTGAAGACATAAATTGCCACGCATTTTTATCGTCTGTATTATTATCATTATAGTGTATTTTTCTTAAGTCATCTCTGGCTCCTTGAATATTTGCTGCTCTTGTTTGAGAAACTTCCGTTATGGCTCTTAATATTGCAATTCTTTTATCGGGGTGAGTACCGTGTCCCTCCGCCAAATAACCATAGTCATGAGATATCCATTCAACACATGCAACATTAAAGGTAGGAATTTTAATATCTGTAGTGATATCTTTAATAATCAATCTAATATTAAATTTTTTGAATGTATTTATTAATTTAGTTACAGGAAGAAAATTCTCTTCTTCAGAAATTTTAACATCAGGGAATAGAGAATTATCATCCATAAATTGATCTTTGGAAATTGGATGGACCTGATATCCGTGTGTTTGAAAATTATGATATATACTATATAAAATATGGAATGGAATTGCACTCGCTCGTAATTGAGCCAAGCTTATTGCGTCTCTCTCAATGACTTCGCATAATGCATGACATACCGCTTCTTCAAAAACATTTCCAGAGGCTAGTCCATTAGTATGATGAAATGCAAAAGGATTGATAGAAGGTGAGGTTGGAGTATATCTGAATAATGCTAATGCAGCGGGAACCAAGATAGTCTCCTTAGTAATAATATCATAGCCTTCTACATAATCCATTAACATATCATTTTGAAAATCAAAAGTAAGTGGCTCAACAAGCTCATCAGGATGTAAAATGTTATAAGATTGTTTTAGTTTATTAAAAGTTCCACTAATAAATTTTCTTGAATAGTTTGTTGGTAAGGAGGAATAGCGTTCGATGCTTTCCATAATTGCACTTACTTTCGCATGTTTTTTCGTAGGACCCTTTCCACTATATACCCAAATATAATCTTCCGTACCAGGTAAAACACAGGAATAATTAGGAATGTATAATTTATCCATATATGTAATATCGGCAATTCTAGTAAGTCCAATTTTTTTACTTATTTCTGAAACATGTTTAAGAGTTTTCTCGACTGGGATGACTCGAGATGTTCCATTCAATGTCCATTTTTTTTGACTGCGAAATATCAATACTAAAAAAATTATTTATTCAGTTCTTATCAATTTTACTAATTCAACATTAAGATTATATATAACTTGTGTGTTTTTTTTGTTTATCTTGATTTCGCGACAGAAAGAAGCGGAAATAATAAGTGACATTCTGCTCAGGGCTGCAAGCGAACCTGACTTTAGAAACTTACTTATTAAGAATTCAGCAGAAATATTGGAAAAATATAATATTTCTAATGAAGCAAAATATATTATTAAGAAAAGCATAGTTGATTTCACTCAGTGATAGGGGAGTCACTAATCAAATCACTTATTTTGGATTTGCCAAGGAATAATTTTGTAACTAGTATCTAAAAATTGGTTTGTCCCCCGCCTCTGACTCACAACTATTCATAGATATAGCCATACACAAAGGTGTATTTCTCCTAGTGCACTCTCTATAACGGGGTTACCGAATACTTCAGCTAAATATTCGGTAATTAATATAAATATTAACCATTATTAAACAATTATGTATCAATATTTACTATAAAGCATTACTTTTACTGTTAAATTATCTTTGATATTTTATCGTCAACAACATTGAAATCTAAAAAAGCAACTTAGCTTATTTTAGCATTCAGTCTTTAATAAAGATGATAAGTTTAATTCAAATGCGGATAAAGGAATATGTAAATTGAATTTAGTAATCAAATCAGGGTTAACTTCACCGATAAAGCCTATTGTTTTACTTTCATATAATATCTCCGCACATCTACCTTTTAGGAATAAATTATTATTGTCATTTCTTCTTGTTATAACCTGCTTTCCAAAATTTATTTGAAAAAGAGATTGTGCTATAGATTTAGCTTCTGTATAATTAGATTTGTTAGATGCAATTAGAACTCCTAAATTCCATTGTTCAACTATTTTATTTTTAAAACTAAATGTTTTTCCTATTTCAAATACTTTTTGAGGATATTCTTCATGGACATTGTAGGAAAGATTATTTATTAAAGATGATAATATATTAGTTCTAAGATATTCATGTTCTTTACTTTTGCTTTCATTTACTTTAATTTTTTCAAGTAATTCTTTATCTTCATAATTAAATATACTAGAAATAGTTTGATCTAACAGAGTAAAATTCACCATCTCTAGAAATCCAAGCCCAGTTAGTGTCTCCTTGACCTCATCAATTTTTTTAACATATTCGTTTCTAACTCCTGGAGAGATTAAAAATGAAGGTATAGTAGATTTAATATTATCAATTCCGTATCCTATTGCTATTTCTTCCACAAGATCTATCGAATTAATTATATCGTTCCTATAAGGAGGGACTAAACATTTAACTTTTTTATTGTTTGTTATTGAAACCTCTATTCTACATCTATTTAAAATTTGTATAATTTCTGTAGTTGATAAGTTCAATCCTAAATAGCTTTTAATAATATTTGTATCAACTGAAAATGCATTATCTTTAAGAAGTTTCAATGAAGAGAATGTAGATTTATCATCATGTATAATTCCAGAAAAAATTTCATAACCTTCATCATATAGATAATAAGCAAGGATTGCTAAAATGCTCTTACATGTTTCTAAATTTGTACCTGTTATTTCTAACAGTATATTATTACTTTTGTCATTTATTTTGGTGTTATTACTATTTATTATCGGAGGAAAGGATAGGATTTGATTATTTCTATCAGCGATAGTAGGATATTGATGCAAATTTTTTAATAAACTACTATATTTTTTTCCCACCTCGAGATCAGATAATATTTCTTTAAATTTAAATGGTCGAGTTTGATCCAATGGTATAAATGATGTATGTTGAGCTCTTGTATTATAGATTAAAGGAAATTCAATAGCATTAAGATCATGAATACCTATAGCAGCTTTTTTTCTTCCTCTTGCTATTCCGTTATGAAGATCTTCTTGCATAGAAATTAATTGATTGAGAATAAAATTATCTACTTTTTTTTTCTTAGCAACAAAAAACAATAGTATTGGTCTTATTTGCTTTACCTGTGGATCTATCGTTAATTGATATAGTTTATCAGAAGAATATCTGAAAAGCGGTAAACCTACTGTCTCATTTAGTAATCCCTTTAAAGATCTAAATATACCGGTATCACTGGAAAAATCAGGACGATTAGGATTATATTCTACTCTTATTTTTTCTTTATCTATTCCTTCAATATCTAATCCAAGATATGGAAGTTTTACTAATATTTTTTCAATATTTTTATGTGGAAAAACACTTTTAATACGTGTCTTTAAAATATTTACAACTGGCATTTAGTTAAACCTCGCAACCATCCAATTTTATTATTATATAATTCCCTTACATCGGAGATGCCATACTTTAACATGGCTATTCTCTCAATACCTCCTCCCCATGCTAATACAAGATTTCTTATCCCTAAGGGTTGTACTACTTCGGGCCTAAATATGCCCATTCCAAATAACTCAATCCATTTATTTAAATTATTATTGAAGATCATTGACTGTAGTGATGGTTCTGTATAAGGAAAATAAGTTGGCCAAAATTTAATTTTTTTAATTCCAATCTTCTTATAGAATTCAGTTTGAATACCCATTAGGTCTCTTAAAGTTATTTGCTTTCCTGTTACTACTCCCTCAATTTGATTAAATTCTACCAGATGTTTATATGAGACTTTTTCGTTTCTGAAAACACGTCCGATAGTGAAGATTCTTGCTTCATCTGGTTTAGTTTCAGACAGATATTTTAAAGTCACTGGCGTAGTATGTGTCCGTAAAACAGGTTTTTTAGATATCTTGATATTCCAAGAATCCTTCCATCCATGTCTATGTGTATCAGCAATTTTTTTTATAAGATTTTTATTTCCTATTTTAGGTTTGATTTTCTCTGATAAATAAAATGTATCCTGCATATCCCTCGCCGCATGATCCTGCGGAGTAAACAAGGCGTCAAAATTCCAAAAGGCCGATTGTATATACTCACCATCTATTTCTATAAATCCAAGACTTGTGAAGGCTTCACGAATCTCATTAATCAAATCAGTCAATGGATGTTTTCTTCCTGGATTTGCCATAGGAACTTTAGCGTTGACATCGATGGGACGAAATGTCAAAGTCCTCCATTTTCCTGCTATTAAATGCTCTGGAACTAATAAAGTAATATTTTCATCTTTCAGTACATTTTTATCATTTATAGTTTTTAAATCTATTTTAGTCTTAATCTTCTTTCCCAGTTCGGTAAGGAATACTTTTTCCTCGTCCTTTTTAAACCTAATAAATTTAGGCCTTTTTATTAGTAACTTAAAAAACCCTAATTCTGCATTCGTTAGATCTGTCTCTTTTAGATTTTTGGATGAAAAAATTTTGTTTAATAGCAACTCCTCACCACTTGCATTTTCAAAATTTTCAATTAGTTTAAAAGTTAATCCTTCTGTTTCAGAATTTGAAATATTTATCCATTTATTAGATTTAGCTTTGGAAATTGCTATATTAATTTCACTTTGTGTCAACAATCCTTTTTCTAATATTGTTCTAATAGTTATATTGCCGTCTCTTACAGCTTTTACTAATCTTCTTTCAGGTAGACCACGTTCTATAGCATTTCTTCCTATTTCATCTAATGATATTAAAGTAGACGTTTTATTGGATTTAATTATGTTTTTATACTTTAACCATTCCAATCCTCTTCTTATTTGGTCAAGGGTAAGAGTACTCAATTCTACCAAAGCGGTTATGGAAATGTCAGAGAAAGAATTTATAGAACTAATAATTTTTTTTTCGATAGGATGCAGTTCTTCGATATTGATTTGGGTGTTTTCCAATAACTCTAATAAAAATTATTTTTAAACGTTTAAACGTTTGTAATTTCATTATTTAAGAAAATGAACGATCCTTCCCCTAAGAATATCAATACAAATAATATAGATTATTCTTATGATAATTATCAAGATAATAAAGATCTTATTGTTACACCGTGGGAAGTGTCTGGCGATTTAGAAGATAAAATGTATATTAAACTAATAGAGAGATTTGGAACACAGGCTCTCTCACCAGATTTAATTGAAAAATTTAGAAAATTAACAGGAGAAATTCATCCACTTATCAAATCTCAATATTTCTTCTCACACAGAGATTTGGATTGGTTACTAACCAAATACGAAAATGGTGACCCTTTTTATCTTTATACTGGAAGGGGTCCATCAGGTTTGGTACATATCGGTCACATTTTGCCATGGTTATTTACTAAATACTTACAGGATAAATTTGGTTCTAAATTATTATTTCAGTTAACTGATGACGAGAAATTTCTCTATAATGCAGGAGCCACTAGGGAAACCATTTCTAAATATACTTACGAAAATATACTAGATATTATAGCAATAGGCTTCCAGCCAAATTTAACCAGAATAATTATAGACACTAAACATATTAATTATTTATATCCCATTGCAACGGAGATTGCAAAAAAAATTACCTTTTCCACTGCAAAAGCAGTTTTTGGTTTTACAAATACAACAAATATAGGGATGATTGGTTTTCCTCCTATTCAAGCTGCTCCTTGTTTTCTTCCTTCAATAATTGAAAAAAAACCTACACCAGTTTTAATTCCTGCGGCAATTGACCAGGATCCCTACTGGAGAATAACAAGGGATATAGCTGCAAAATTAGGCTTTTACAAGCCCGCTCAAATCCACAGTAAATTTCTACCAAGTTTGTCTCGAATTTCGAAAATGTCATCTTCAAAACCTGAAACGGCAATATTTACAACAGATGAACCAGAAATTGTTGAAAAAAAGGCATTATCCTCCTTTACAGGAGGGCAGGCCACTATTTCGTTACAAAAAAAATTAGGAGGAAATGCTGATATATGTCCAGTATATGCATACCTAAAATATTTTTTTGATACTGAGAAAGAATCTTTGGAACGCTATATTAGATGCAAAAGTGGAAATTTATTGTGTGGAGAATGTAAAAGTGATCTTGCCAACAATACTAAAACATTCATAAT
This sequence comes from Nitrososphaeraceae archaeon, assembly GCA_036520175.1. Lineage (GTDB taxonomy): Archaea > Thermoproteota > Nitrososphaeria > Nitrososphaerales > Nitrososphaeraceae > TH1177. Next base: position 1,536 of record DATDKD010000215.1, on the reverse strand, counting down.
TGAATTTAAACGAAAAAGAGAAAAAGCTAAAGACAAAGTAAAAGATTTTATGTTTGATGAGAGATGTCCAGCATAAGAAAATTAAACAATATTTTATGTTTTGATAAATATGAAAAGGAGAAACTGACCAGTTTATTTTCCATACAAAAAGATGATTCAATTTTTGTAATGGATGTTGAAAATTTAATCGACAATGAGATAATAATTAAATTAAAAGATAAATCTTGTCATAGTATTACATTAAAGAATAAAGATAACGCAAATTCTCTTTTTAGATTGATCAAACAAATAAAAGAAGGTGAAAGAAGATTTGTATCTTTAGAGAATTTAAGTTCAAATAATGAGATCCAAATAATAACAGAAACAATTTTGTATTAAGACTCAAAAAATATTATCTACTTGTCTTATACCTTTTTTTTGTATTATAATTACTAATTTTATATTTTTTGTATTTATTTTTTTTTATTCTGATTTTGATCACTTTTAGTCTCGATTTTTTCGAGTAAAATTTCTTGAATTTTCCTAAAATATAATTCAGTAGAATATTCCATTAATGGAATAAAAGTTTCTATAGTTTCTAAAACTATAGGAATTGCACGGATTGAAATAATTGATTTTAAATCTCATCCAGAGAATCTGGTGTTGTTCGAAATGAATTTTATCTTTCGACTCGTTTCCTACTTTTTCCATAGATTCATATTGAATTTGTCGATACCAATATAGCAATACTTCAGGTTCAAGACCCGAGCGTAAATTTCTAATACTTTTATCAATTTTAGCAGAAGCTAAATTAACAGGATTATCAAAATACAATGAACTTTCAATCTTTTTTTAAAATAAAATTGTATTACTAAAAAAAATTGTCCTTTTTATCATCTCCTAAGTATTTTTCCTTTATCATCAATTTCACCATTTCTTATTCGTGTAGATGATATTGGTTTTCCATCACTAGACTTTGCTATTTCAACTACTATAACACGTAATGGATTCAGATAATTACTAATTCTGATTTCATTAATTTGCTTTACTTTCACCAATGTTTCTTCGCTAACTACAATTGCTTGAATTTGTGATGAATGAATAACAGGGCCAAATTCATCTTCGAGTTTAATTATTGTGTAATTAGCATCTTTAAAATGTAACGAAATATTTTTTTTTAAATTGAAGAGTCTCCTTAGATAATTGTTTTTTATATTCGAATTTAACTTAAATCTTTTTACAAATCTATCACTAGTGAGTCCAATAATGACATGGTCACTGATATCAAAAGCAGTTGAAAGTAGTTTTATATGACCAATATGAATACAGTCAAAAGTTCCACCCGTTGCGACTAGATTTAACTTTTCCAATAGTCTTTATCAACATATTTCATTAATAAAAGAAAAATGTAATATTAGTAGGTTTATTTTTGATAAATTTTGATAGCCTGTGGTGGACACACATTTTCACATGCTAAACAAAATATACAATCTTTTTCTCTGGCCATAAAAGGTTTTTTTTCAGAGCCTGGATGACCAGGTGTTTCTAACCATTCAT
>DATDKD010000214.1:0-9748 GCA_036520175.1 Nitrososphaeraceae archaeon | reverse complement strand
TATGCTTAGTTAAATTGAGTCTACAATACAATAATAAAGATGATTGATTAACTTCTCCATACTCAATTAATTTGGTTAAAATATCAATTATAAGATAAACTCTATCTCTTTGCAATATTTATAAACCTGGTATCCTTTATCAATTTCGAATATTAAATAATAATAATAATATTTTAACTTTAATGTAAATATCTCAACTTTATGATATCAATTATATATGGTATTAATGGATAGACTTTAACCAAATATAAAATTTAGATCGTTTAACAAAGTTAACAGAAACTTATATTCTAAATTGCTAGTAAAGGTATATGCTTACATATAAAACTATTACCGTAAACAAAGATTATTATAATAAAAATAATTGTAGATTTGTATTATGTGATTCATGCTGGTGGTTTGCAACTATTATAAAAAATTCGTTTAAAATTAGTGAATGTCCTATATGTAAGAACAGGAAAATTTATATCGAAACGATAAGAATATAATGCTACTTAAAAAAGGATTTAACCATAGTTATCAATTAACTTGGTTTACTATTTTTTAAATATTAAATCCTTATACTGATAACATATATGCCAATTATAAAAGAAGATAACAATAGAAGTAGTCAGAAAAATAGTATTTTATTTCTTATTTCCTTAATTATTATTTCAGTAGGAATTTTATTTTTAATAATTGGATATGGTATTTATTCACCTTCTACAAATAATATTTACTTAGACAATGGACTAATAACTATTCCAAAAATAGGTCATATAGATTTAATAAAAGACAGCAATAATAAATTTTTTATTTTGTAATAATGTTATTACTATTTATTTATTTTTAAAATACTTATTAGTTGAAAATATACAGAGGATAATGCTCCAAAAATTATAGAAAAAGAATTATCAAAAAAAGCTTTAGAATATTAAATCAGAATAGTATTAAAGTAGAAAATAGTATTAAAGTATCTAATTGTAAAAATTAAGATTGTTCCACATTAAATTTGCATATGTTTATTTAGTTATTATTTATTAAATTATTGATTGTCCTAATCAAGTCTTCATTTCCTATAGGTTTTTTTATAAAATTATAAACAGGAGAAAACTTCCTTTTTTTATGGTAATCCATTTCTTCTGCAGTAATCAAACATATATTTAAGTTCATATCCATTTTTCTTAACTCTCTATACAGCTGAAACCCGTTCATGTAGGGCATTCTTATATCTAAAACTAATAAGTCATAAACATTAGATTTGAATTCATCTAATGCTATAATTGGATTATAATAGTAATCTACAATGTATCCGTTATTTTCTAAAACCATTTTTAGTACCAGGCCAATATCTGGTTCGTCATCTACTATCAATATCCTTTTTGTATTATTTTGAGTAATAGTGTTAGTTTGTACAATTACTATTAATTGTTTTTTATATTTAATTATAAAAAATTAGCAATAGCGTCGTGTCATAAATATATGTTTAATTGATAGATAGACAATGGGCAATGTGATACCCAATGACATTTAATATTATCCTTAAGAATATTTAAGATACATCAAGTTAATGAAGAGTTGAAATGCTAATACAGAACCTACAAATGGAATTGACCTTGTGCTAACTTGGGATCAGTAAATTTCTCTATTAATGAAATTGTTACTTTGTCATACTAAAAAAAGGCATTTAAGAGTACTATGTTCTTTTCTTTATAGGTAACAGTAGCTTTTATTATTACAAACATATTGTACAATATATTTAGAATCTCTTCAAGGGTTAAATTAAAAATTTGTATATAAAATCTGTTTAATATTTAAATTCATACCTTACAGCAATTATCATATTTATTATCGCATCTACAATCAGGTGGCTCTTCTAAACAATTTGGACATATAGTATTACCACAACCAATACAAGTATTATTCCTTAGATTACATGCCCAATGTTTGCACTCACTCATAGTCTATTATTTATAAGTTAATTACTATATATGCATCTAAAAGTAAAATATATTATTCAAGATAGTTTAAAAGGTCCATTATTAAAATTTAGCCGATAGCGGTTCTAAATAATAGCAATAAATCAATAATTATTTAACTTACATACTGATTGAGTTTGATCAAATACTATTCCAAATGGTTTTAGTACAGTATTGCAAGTATCAATTAATAATTTAGAATATCTCTTAATATCATAATAATTAGCTTTATTATCCAATAATTGAATTGGAAGTACCCTTTTCAATATAGGTCCATTATAATCTATTATAATATATTGTAAAACTTGACCAGCTTTTAGATACTCTTCATTTAATTCAAGCTGTTTTATAGCATCATTCTCTAATGTATTTCTGTTACTATATTGATTGTAATCTTTTGAAAGAAGTTTGGTAAATATTAGACTTTCAGGATCGACTTTACGATATTTTAATAGAGAAAGGTAATTCTTAATTTTTTTGATTATCAAAGATAATTTATTTTGTTTGATATCTTGAATAGAATTACCTTGAGCCAATATCTCTAAAATCTCATTTTGGCATTGTACTAAAAATGAAGGTGTATCATGTCTTCTTTTTTCTATTCCCCTTGTTTTTATAGTTCCATCTTCAAAAACTCCAAAGTATCTATTTAATACTGGAAGATGAGAATTAATCACAGATGGGAGAAAGGCAATCCATTTGTATACTCCTTCAAATGATATATCAAATCCAGTTTCTTGTTTTATGGTTTCTTTTAATTTGGAATAATCATTCTTAGCAGCACTATCTTTTTTCTTTACCCAAATTGAATCGACTATTCCATGTATGACATCAAAATTCATGTCTTCAGCAATATGCATAGTTTGAGAAAGAATACTTCTTGCAAATGCACAAACAGCAATATGAGCATCTATCCTTCCAAACTTTGCATTACTAAATCCTAAATAGCCAAAAGAGGTTACAAGTATCCATTTTAGAGCTGATTGTCTTTTGTCATAAATATCTTTTAACACTGGATCTGATGCCTTATTTTTTAAATCCTTATATCTTAATCTTTTATCTAATACTATTTCTAATGATTCTGGAATTAATCCATTTTTGTTGCAAATATGATAGTTTAGCTCTGGTACTCTAAATTTAGGAGTATTAAAACAACAATCACATAGTATAGTCTCTGCCGAAACATTTCTTTTTAACATAATACTTGGATAAAGAGATACAAAATCAAATTCAGCTATTTTTTCATGTAGACCTATTTCTGGTTCTAATATTAGGCCACCCCTATCAGCTAAGAAAAGTTCCATCATATTTTTAGGTTGTTCATTTAAAATGGGTTTCCAAGGAATTAGTATATCCTTTTTTGTTGCATTATAAAGATGTAAACTGGTTAAACACCTTCCAATGGAAGCTCTTGAAGCTTCATGCAATGGGATCCTACACAACCGTGAAATTTCAAATAACCCCTCTAAGTCGGAACCTGTTCTGATTGTAAAAGTATTACTTTTATCAATATGAATACGCCCAAATAATTTTATAGTTGATGGCTTAAAATATGTCCTACCATAAGAAACAAAGGAATTTCCTTTTCTTTCGGGTGTTGTTAAAGATATGTTATTCTCTCTGCTCAGACATAAATCAATTTTATTTATTTCTGCTCTGTGAATCAAATAAGGGAATGTAAATGAATCACCGTCGTCAGTAAATATAAAATCTGGGTCTATATCTTGAACAATTTTAATTAATTCCTTTAATAATTTTTTTTCTGATTTGTCTGAAAGATCTATAATATGACTTTTATTTTTGTTAATACTATTATTATCATTATATTGAACAATGCTAATAGAATTTAATTCATCTGTTAATTTTATAATTTTACCTCTTGGAAAATTAAGCTTAATATGGATCTTTTTAAAATGTGGTAAATGATAATCGGTAGACCAAACACCATCACTTTTAGATTTCCAAAGTAGATCAGAATTATCATCAGTTACCTCAAAAAATCCTAATGGAAATATATCATGGTCGAAAAAATATTTTTGTTCAGGTATTAAATCAACATTGTATAATCTAAAATCCTGATATCCATTCATTTTTTCAATAGTATTTGCTATCTTTAGATTTTTACCAAATACAGAAAGTTTCAAGACAGTAGATTTTTTTGTATCTGTAATTGTTTCAGATCTTTTAACAAATTCATATGAGCTTATTGATGATAAAATATCATCATTTTGAACTAATTGTTCCAGTTTAGATATATTATTATCAGAAGCAACATAAAAATAATTTTGCCATTTCTCTTCAATTCGAATATATCTCCTTTGATTATCTGTGAAATTTTTCAATCTGATCCAAAAAATCATCTTACTATTATCTTTAGATGGATATGCATCAAACAGCCAACCAACTACAGTAATTTTTCTTATTCACCTCTTTGAGCTATCACATATATTGTCTATTTTCGTTCTGTAAAGTAAATCCTTATGATGTTCCAACAAAATTGACATTAAAGCTGATGTAGTAGAATATTCTTTTCCTTGTACAGTAATGGCTGGAGAATATTTGTAACAGCTATTAAGCATTTCATAAAACAATTTTCTATCATGTTTTCTTAGACAATCTGCATAACTTTTCCATGAATCTATCTCTTTTGTAATAATATTATCATAGGGAAAAAGATTAGATGAAGAAGAACAGGTTTCATTTTCATTTTTCATCTCTGTAGTAGTAGTAAATAATGAAGATTGAAAAAAAAATGTTCATTCCTGTTCTTACCTAATGAAGATATTTTTTTTTGATGATATAAGGCAATTGAAAACAAAATCGGATTAATTCTTATTGGATTTGCAGCATAGGAAGATGCTGAATTAAAAAGATATGCAATTGAAAACATATGTTTAAAAATTTTTTGTTCTTTTTTATGCAAATATTGTCTATAAAGTTTCCACCTTTTCTCTTCAAGTAGTATAGCTATTCTAAAAGATGGAATTGTTCTTCCCATCTATTTCATCTCTCTCTGTTTTGTTTGTTTGTTGTTATTATTTTTGATTTTTTTAGCTTATTGTCAATAACTTTTCTAAAATCGTCTATTACAACAGGAGAAAAAATAGCAGCAATTATTGATTCTGAAATATTATGTATAGACTTGACCATATGACCCAACAGCCATTTCCTTTCAGAAAGATGTAATTGTTTGTCAGTAGCAAATAAATCTGTAATTATTAGAATATTTGATCTATATTTTTGAATCATTTTATGCAATTTACAAATTAGTGTATCTGCAGGTTGATGAGCAGTAAATGATCTTGTTACAATAATTCTCTCTAAAACTGAATTAACATTCATACAACATTGAATGGCATAATCTATAAAGCTGTAAAAATCTAAATGATTTGAATGACCCCTAATGCTACCGTCAATAATTGTTACAGTAGAAGATTTCATACCTCTATAATTCCTTGGCAATAATGCTTTGACGGTCAATTTAAGAATCAAATTATAAAGATTTATAAAAATAGTAGGTGAGTCAATTGTTAAATCCACTAATTGATTTTGTTCTATATTAAATTTGAATGATTTTAATAGATAATGACGAGATGATACAAAAAGTGTCTTTTTAAACTTGTAAAACATTTTAAAAGAAACTCCTATATTGTTTAATAATCGAATTGCATATATATTTTATAATTATAATATAAAGAATCAAATATAATATTATTATATTTCTGTAAATTATTGTATTAAATTCATTATTTTCTTTTATTTTTTTAAGTAAATTATATGTAATTCTAATTATTAAACCTTTAGCCATTAACCTAATTTAACCTAACTATAGTACTTAAAGTTTTATGTTAATTTAACCTAAAATTCCATTTAACTTTATATTTTAATAAAATAAAGGTTATATCATACTTTAACCTAATTTAATTTATATAAAAATGCCACAAAAAAAAGGCTGGTCTACTATCCAAATTAGAGAAGATGTTAAAAACAATTTATTAGAATTATATAATAATGATAAAAAAAGACCATCTAATCAAAAATTTACAGCTTATTTAGATCTCATTTTAAAAAATACAATAGCATTCAATAAACAAATAACAGAGTATGGCCCATTTCTTGAATTTAATTCTGCCATAGATAATCACATAGCAGTTAAAGATAACACAATGAATAGGCTTATTACGGTATATATCAATTCAAAAAAGAAGGAGCTGCAATGTGATTTTTGTGAGAAAACTGATTGTTTACATATTGGGTTTTGTTTTGCAGTTCCAGATATTTATAAAGTATTAATTGAGAATGGTTTTAGGCCAAAGAAAGGTAGAAGATAACTACCATAATTTAATTAGAAATATAAAGTAAAATAAGATTTTCATAAACCTTTTTTTACTTTTGATTAATGAAGTCAGAGTAACATCATAAATAGAAAATAATAAAAGCTCAAAAACAAATGAATAAGTTTATTGAATGAAAACAAAAATCTAACGCTACATCATTACCAAAGATATTTAACTATATTACTTATTGAATAACAGATTAAAAAGAACACGTCGAAAAATAAATTCTATCATAACAAAATAAAAGAGTTTTAAAATAAACCTGATCCGAATGCAATAGCCATAATAGCTAATATGATTGCACTTACTTTTGGAAGATATTTAATATAATGAATTATTCTATCCTGGATAGTGGTAATTACTTTAACTGATAAAATTGTAACACCTATTAAAGCAACGGATACTGATAGAGCATATACAATAACTAACAATAATGGATTTACTCCTGCTGCTGTTAAAGAAAGTATCACAAATTCCTCTTCATGTGCAAAGCCGAGTATTAAAGCAGAACCTGCTACTGCTGAGAGAGAAGGTAATATTCTTATTTGATGTGTATGGAGATGTCTATGATATCCTTCATCTTTATGCCAATGAATATGATCATGCTTAATCTCATCTAAAAAGTTGTGTAAATGACCATGTTGGTTCTTTACTAAATCCTCTGATTTTTCTTTCCAAAACATATAAGCCAATATTGCAAGTGCAATTGCTGCAGCGTAGTTGAGATAATTCTGAGGTATATAGATATAGGTGCTAAATAAGAGAAATGCTAATACTACAACTATTGAAGAAAGAAAATGGGCCATAGCAAGTATGCCGGAACTTAAAATGCCACTTAGGAGTGGTCTTTTGCTTTGAAGTGAATATAAAACTGCTATTGTCCAGCCATGGGATGGATTAATTCCATGTAACAAGCCAAAAATGGTTATACCAGATAAAATGGCTATTATTTCTTGCAATTATGAGTACTAAATATTTAAATCTATTATAATCCTTTTTGGGTAGAAATATAAAATTCTCTAATTATATTATCTTACAATATAATTGTGAAATAAAGATTTTGCTAGGGCAAAAATAGTTATTAAAGAATAGATTTAATAAATTCTTGGTAAGATTTTTTACAATGAAAATTAAGAACTTTATTGGAATTCTAGTTTTAGGAGTTTTTTCGATATCTATAAATTTTATTTTTGGAGATTCTGATTTTATCCTTGAATTAAAAGATGTAAGTAAAGTACCTACAATCTCAAAGTTAGAATTAAATGGTGAAATTTATATGCAAATTTGTCCACCTGATAAATGTGAAATAGAGGTTAATAATAGTTCATTTAGTCAACCCACATCCACTAACTTGACCATTGCTCATACCATTAATTTTAATGTCAAATTCAATATTACAGATACAAACGTAGATTCTAAGCAAAAAGAATATTTTGAAAAATATAGTGAAAGTATGGATACATGTTTAATTTATGATATTATTAAAGATAAAGGACGAGAAATTTATTTTTGTAGTAGTGTAATGGATATTATAAAAAGAATTTCTGATTCTAAATCTTGGTATTATGATTCTGTTGGAATTTATGATGCAATAAAAAATACTTATACTGTAAAGGGAGATTTTATAAACAATTCTACAGAATAAAATAAACATTACCATTTGAAAAAATTTTATTTTTATTTTTTTAAAATGTAGGATTCAAAATATTCTAATTGATTATTTCATTGATAATAATGATGATGATTAAAAGAATGTGGCCAAAAATATCTAGTCATCCATATTCTCGACGCAGTTTGTGTTGGTTGGAGATTATAGATAAAAGAAAATTAATTTAAAGTCTATGAAAAAGACAAGAGGGTAACGACGACGTCCAAAACAAAAAAGGAAAAAATAAATCATCAACTACTAAAGATATAATTCAAGAAAAAAATTGATAATTCAATATTTCTTTTTTCTTTATTCTATTTGATAAAAATTATGAAGAATTGCTTTTGAAAATTCTTATATTAAAATATTTTTTTAGGTTTAAATTATATTTTTATTTTGATATCATATTTGTATAGCTAAATTTTGCTAATCATTTTCAATAATCCAAATAAAATTAACCACCGATTTTATGTAAATTTATCGAATTTTTATTTATATTACAATGTCCTTCTAATTAATTTTATTTCTTAAATGACTATATTCCTTTTGTTTCCAGAGTAATTTTAAAAATTCCTTTGTAAATGCTTTCCCTGTATGATTGAATGCTGTTAGATTACTCAACATCATCGCACGGGTCTTATTTTTACGAAGATCAATTAATTGGTTATGCATAGACTCTAGAGGATTATCAGAATTGATTGCTGAAGATAAAGCATTGCCAAGTAGGATCGATCGAAAAGGTTCGGATACACAATCAAGAGTACGTTGCATTTCTTCATACTTTGGAGCCAATTGATCCAATAACTCATAGGATGATGACTCACGTTCTAAGGCATCATCAAGTGGCTCTAATAATGAATCTAAAAGATCGTTCTTGAAGGAAATGGGTTTATCAAAAAATAATTGGTTTTTTACATTTATTGGATGATGACTATTATTATTATCTTCATAAAAGCCGTTTAAAGGAATAAAAGAATCTGTTTGGTTACTGGTATACTCGGTAAAAGAGATAATATCTTCTACTGAACCAAAATGTTTATTGTTGGAATGACGATATGCATTCCATCGTCTTGTAAAAGGCTGTCTACATTTAGAGCAGATGTATCTAGGTGTTTTCATGCTGTCTATATATTGACCATAAAAAAATTAGTTTAATAACTTTGCTAGAGAGTAACTCTGAGTTACTCTCTTTGAGCGATGTATAAATAATTTTTATTATTGTGTAAAATGCGAAATGTAAAAATTCTAAAAAAATTCTTCAAATAAAATTAATTTAACAAAGAAATGGTATTAAAAGATAAAGAAATATTCATAATTAAGGGACTAGAAGGACTTAACTTGTAAAGATAGATGCTTCTTAAAAAGGTCCTGTACATTTGACTGAGCAACCACCTTCATATATCTACTTATGTTGCTAGCAAATCCTCTCTTTCAAGAAAGTAAACTTAACGAAAACTTTCGCTATGCAAGAATGGACTGGGCAGGGTTGGCACGCTCGGTTAGACAGACTATTGAATCTGTCATATTGTATGTTGTAATCGAAGATATATTTAGCTTTTTCTAGAATTTTGGATTTGATGGAATCGTCTGAAAATTTCATTCATCCAAGACTGCCTTTGGATGAGTTCGACGATTACCTGTTGTTCCTTGCCAATCCACAATTTTTGTCCAGGTAATCAGCTATATCGTCGAATGTCGCACCAGAATCATTCAACTCTATCAGTAATTCTTTACTTATACCGGCTCGTCGCAATGCGACTAATGCAGCATATAATTTTCTTTCAGCATTAGTGATACATTTGCCA
>DATDKD010000213.1:0-33844 GCA_036520175.1 Nitrososphaeraceae archaeon | reverse complement strand
CTCTAATCCGTTAGATAATTCTTCGAGGTTTACAGTTACATTAGTTAGGATATTTAAAGCAATTGAATCATCACCAGATTCAATTGCTCTCATCGATTGGATAACATCATCATTTGTATTATTAATCAAATTTGATAGTTTTAGATATACATTAGATTGTTCTGTAGAATTCTGAGACTCCGCATTTCCCATATTCATTGTAACGATAATGAAAAAAATAAAAATTATGAAAAATATTAGTCTTGATTCGTAATCCTTCATCTCTTTAAATAAGATTTAGTAATTATATAAATTTTCATAAAAACAACTATGATAACATTAGGAAAAAAATTGGAAAATTAGCTTTGGCCTTTTGAACGTAATTATTTCAAAATTCGATAGGAAGATATGCTTTACCAAAAGATAATATTCTTAAATCGATTACAAATAATAAATAAAAGCATAGCGTAATTATTTTAATACCAAGATTTTAATTATTTATGTAATATAGATAACATATTAAAACTGAAATTGACCATTTCAATAAAACAAAAAAAATCAAGACTCACCATTAAAATAATATAATAATAATCAGATTATATTTATGATAGAAAAATTATAAATTCTTTATAAAATTATATTTTTCCAAGATATCCGCAATTTTTTTTGCGGTTGGTTTTTTTATATATGGTATAGTTGCCAAAACTCTACTTTGTGTCAATTCTTCTACTGCATGTGGAAGATTATTTGTAATTAATTTGCAATAAGTTTCTAATACTTTACATTTGTTATTTATTATTATTCCAGCAATTTTTAGATTAAATTCCAGACTTAAGCGATATGTCATTATAATATGATTGAGAGATCCTATCCTATTGGACATTATTAATATTGTTGGAAGATTTATTAAAGATGCTAAATCTGCTACAAAAAAATTTCCATTTAACGGAACCATCAATCCACCAATTCCTTCGACTATTGTAAATTCATGTCTTCTTTCAATATTCTTGTATTTACTTAAAATTTCTTGCTTTTCTATATTTTCATTTAATCTTAATATCTTATTTGCAAGATAAGGGGCAGTAGGTAACGTAGAATAATAGGGATTAATTAGTTCATCAGTATCTTTACAACCGCTGGCGTCTTTTAATATCTTTGAATCCAAGGATTTAAAACGTCTTGAATATTTGGTACTTCCGCTAGCGAAAGGTTTCATTACCCCCACATTCATACCCTTTCTGAGAAGTAAAGTACATAGACCAGCAGCAATTGTAGTTTTTCCTACAGCCGTATCAATTCCTATTATAAATATTCCTTTACTTTTCATTAATTCGTTAATGAATATATCTTTAATAATTATTTATTTAAAAATTCTCTATAATATTTATGACATGGGCAGAAACTTGAAACCTTTATGTTTTGTATCCTTTAAAAATTTGTTTATATCTACTAATATTTTGTTAAAGGGAACAAAGTTTGAATGAATTGTTTCCTTATCACAATTATTATTATTATTATTATTATTAAATTGAGAATTATAAAAATATTTTTCATCTCTTTCATTTTCGTAGTCAACTAAATTATGAGAAGGTTCTTCTTCTTTATTTCTATAAATTATATAATTTCTGTAATAAAAAGTGATAGGTGTTGAGGAAACTACCCAGATATTGTCTTTATACGGTTGAATAACATTTAATCTATTGATATATTCAAGCGTAGATGAATCTTTATCGAATTTTATTATTATAACTTTACGAGGATCTTGAAAGAAAGTCTTAATATCTGGTATTACCAGATCAATTTCTAAATCTTTTAGCTTAATTCTTCTTTGAGAAGGAAGTGAGGAGCTCGTCAACAGAAAATGTAGAAACGCTTCACACAAACTAGATATTGGTTTTTGGAACTTATTACAATTATCAATGTTTTGTTCATTAGACGTTTTTTCATAAATTGTTTCTATGGTTTTATCAAGTATTTCTTTAATTTTAGAAATGGAAGAAGCAATATCATTTTGAAATTCTATTTGTAAGTTTTCTTTTCCGAATTGATTTAAAACGGAATACAAGTTATCTTTGATATCCATATATTCACTATTGATAGGTTTATTAAATATCTTAATGTAAAAAAAATTCATGGAAAAGATTGCGGTTACTCTATTATTGATTTCGCTTGGATTACTCATAGTTTATGGTCTCGATACAATGGTTGGTTCTCAAGCTCACACAGAGAAATCGTCCAACACAGGTTTCTTGCCAATCAGTGAATCGCTAAGAGGTGGAATATTTGGAGGTGGAGCAGTTGTATTATCGATAATCGGATTTGCCATTGGAAGAAAAGATAGGAGCAAGACCATTCCCGTGTTATTATTTTTAAATGGAGGATTGATCGTTCTAGGAATGGTTATCGTAGTTTCTATGAATGTAGTTGAGTCTAACCAAGAATCTTTAAGGACAGTTGGTTTTACAGTATTACTGGGAGGAATTTTAATCGCATTGGGAGTTGCGAAAATAATAATGAATAAGAAAAGATTGAATTCACAATAATCTCTTCTCTTACTAACAAGATTACCTTAGAAAATTAGTAAAATTACATATATTATTTAAATAAGGATAAAAGAAATTAGTCAAAAACTATTACATCTAATGCTATTGCATCTGCCAAAAGGTCAAGGTGCCTTGTTGCAACGATATAACCATTTTTTATTTCATTTTGGGCTACCCATCGGTTTGACGAGGAAAAAAGACGTTCTCTTTTTATTCTTTTTTCCAATTCTTCAACATCAAGTTCAATTTCTTCAATCTCCTGTGTACTGTTATGTTTTGTCATTAAAATTATTTTTCGTACTAAAATCCTATTGCCAAATCTTTGAGAATAATCACGAGCATTGTCGTCTATGTCCTGTAACTTGATTTTCATCTGATATTTATTTAATGCATCTCTACTAGTCAACAGTCTTTCATCTACAAAACGATCGTAACTCAATAAAAATAAAATAAGCAAATAGATATATTAATTAATATATTAATTATTCACAATCTCGAAGCGATAAAATATTTTTTGATTAATAAATCCACATTTTTTCATTCTTACTTTTTTTCCTTCAATATTAGCCGTATTTCTTTTGTCTTGATCTAGAGATCCAATAAGTATTACTTCACCGAATTTTACTAATATCATTATTGTAATTGCATTATTATTAGTAAACTTATCAAGAAAAAATTCTAGGATTTTTCCTTTTTTGTTTTTATAATCTTTTAATGAAAGATTATTCAGACATAGTCTACAATTGTCTGCAGGAGGCCAAATAGTCTTTCTACATTTATTACAATAAGGAAGCACAAACCTTCCACTCTCTAGGTATTCCATAAATTTTTGATGATTGTTTTTTTTTGTATACAGGATTTTTTTGTTCAGGTTCAAGGAAAATGTTAGAATTGTTAAAAATTTAGCCCTCCAGAATGAGGACTGTCCCTGAAGTTCCGGCAGCAGCTAGGTTATGGACAACTCCTATATGAGGAGATTTGTGTAATTTTAAATTACCACCTTTTTTACCTAATTGTTCAAAAATTTCTACAGTTTGTGCAATTCCAGTGACTCCTATTGGATGACCACATCCAATTATCCCTCCCCTTAAGTTTATCGCAATTTTATTTTGATTAACAAATGTTCCTCCCTCCCCTTTATCGACAAAACCCAGATCTTCATATCCAAGTATTTCCAAGATAGAGAAAGCATCATGAATTTCTGCTATATCCACCTCTTTAGGGGAAATCCGAGCCATTTTATAGGCTTGTTGTGCTGCCATTCGAGCTGAACCTTCGGCAAAAATATCTGTAATTGCATTACTAAAACTTGCACAATTGGTTTGTTGACCAATTCCTTTGATTAATACTGGAATCAATTCACAATTTCTTTTATTTGATGTTATTTGAGATTTGAAAAATGAAAACTTTTCATCTGCGATAAGCAAAATTGAAGAACTACCTTCACAAATAGTACAACATTCCAATAATTTAAGTGGTTCAACTAGTACTCTTGAATTTAAAACTTGTTCAAGCTTTACAGAGATGGACCTATTAATGGCATTTTTGTTTTTCTTTGCTTTACGATAATTGTTAACAGGTATTTGACAGATTTGCTCTTCGGTTGATCCATATCTTTTCATATGAATTTTCTTAAATATTGAACCCCAAAATATTGGTAGATTGTATTGGCCCCTTGAGAAATCATTTGAAAAAATTTTCCCTAAAGTATTAGATTTTTCAACTCCAATAATTAAGGCAGAATCACATAAACCTGAGGCGATATAAGAAAATGCAGAAATTATTGCATTAGTACCAGAATTACATAAATTATCAATTCTGTGTGAAATCTTTGGTGTCACCCCCACTATCTCCGCTATTACACTAGATAAATATTGATCCGTGGAACATGATGATACTATTACAGCGTCAATCAAGTTTCTGGGAAATCCTGTATCTTTCAATAACTTCAGCGCCGACTCTAATGCAATATGGACAATATCGATATCGGTTCCTTTTCTAAATTCACTTGTGACACCTCCAACCACCGAAACTTTTCTCAATTAAAATGTAGAGATTAATTCCCTAATTGAATTTTCTGGATTGTTTCCAACTGGATTTATTTGGATTATTGGTAACGATATTCCACTTTCAGTAAATTCTTCTAAAGACTTGATACATTCATCTCTGGTACCTGATATTGTTAAAGACGTAAGCATCTTATCTGAAATAAAATTATGAAGATTTGAAAGTCCATTCTTTTGATATTCTTCAGTAATATTCTCTACTTCTATTTGGAAACCATTTTCCCTTAAAAATCTATTATAATACTTTCCTATTGCTACATAAAAGGCCAGAGTCTTTGCTGCTCTTAATCTAGCCAACTCTGGGTCCTTATCGGAGACTGCAGTAATAAATGCACAACAAATCTCAAATTTTTTATTACTTTTGCTTTTCAATTTGTTTTTGATATGTTCAACAGCTTTTGGTAATTCATGTTTAGGTCTTAAATAAAGCAAAACACCGTTAGCTAATTCACAGGAAAGATCTAACATTTTTTTATTAATGGCTGCAGTATATACTGGAGGATCATCTCTAGGTGGTTTGAATAATATTTTAAAGTCATTAATCTTATAATATTTTCCATTAAAAATTACCTTCGATCCCTTCATCACCAATTTAATACAGTGGATGTATTCACTTAGTTTTTCAAATGGATTATCAAATTTTATCCCATGCCAATTTTCCACCAATGCAGGAGTGCTTACTCCTAAACCCAAAACTGATCTGTTATTGGATAATATATCTAATGTTGATATTCCCATCGCCACTGTAGCAGGTGTTCGAGAATGTATACTTATTATTGCTGTACCAAGTCTAACTCTTTTTGTTACCTGTGATAATGCACCTAATGATACAAAGGCTTCCCTTCCCCAAGATTCTGGTACCCATAAAGAATCTGTATTTTCTTTTTCTTCTATTTTTTTGGCAAATCTTAAAATAGTATCAATTGATAAGAGGGTACCAATATTATATCCTATTCTGGAAATATCTTTCATACTAAATTCGATGATTGAAGTTCCTTTGCAGCTTCATCTATATCTTTATGAGAATCTATTGATCTCCAAAAATTATCATTAAATCTCATCCCTTTTAATTTTTGATCATTAGCCATAGCAGGAAGTGCAGTAACTTCTATGTTTCCATTATCAGGTAAATATTCAAATACATCTTTTGTAAAATAATAAACACCTGCATTGATCCATTTGTCTGGAATTTCAGGTTTTTCATCAAATCCTATTACATTAGATTCATTATCAATATTAACGACTCCATACGGGCTTCTAAGAGGAACAACTGCAATACTTGATATTTTATCTCCACATAATTTATGTGGATTAATGTTTGTTAGTATATCACCATTTGTCATAAAAAATCCATCATCAGTTGATGAATTTAAAAGACTAGATGTATTTTTTAGAGCTCCCCCAGTTCCAAGAGGATTATCTTCTACTATGTATCCAATATTAATACCTAATTTATTACCACTACCAAGATAATCGATAATATTTTCTTTAAGGTAACCAACACATATAATTATCTCTTTAATATTATGTTTTTTAAACCATTTTAGTTGCCATTCGATTATGGGTACATTTAGTACCTCTATCATAGGTTTAGGTCGATCATTTGTTAAAGGTTTTAATCTTTTTCCTAACCCACCGGCAAGTATAACAGCTTTCATCAAAATAGAATCACGAGGCAGATTATTAAAGATTAATGAATTAAAGATATAATATTTTGTTATATAAAATTTAAATGACATCTTTATAAGATGTTTTTTTTGATTATCACCTAATAAATCATTATAGGAGGTAACATAACTTTAATAAAATCATTTTCTCTAATCAATAATATTACAAATTAACATGTTTTGATAAAAAAAATAAACGCCGCTGATCAGACTCGAACTGATGACCCACTGGTTAACAGCCAGCTAAGCTCTAAAGCGAATTTCGCTTTAAATTTGCTCTACCATGCTGAGCTACAGCGGCATTCATCTATCATTTTTTTAATCAAAATAAAAATGTTTTCTTATTCCAATAAACAACTTAGTCTCATTTAATTACAATAAAAAATTTTATAAATCTCGAGAATTGTTATCTTAACTAAATTTAAAATTTAACGATTAAAATAGAAGAAAAAAAGTTTAGTAAGTATCTTTAAGACATTCCATCTTCTTTGGCATATAGATAAACACCATCCAAAAATACTCTTTGATCCTTATTTTTTATTTTGGTAGATGATTCAATATTTGTAGCTGTTTGAGAAACATCTTCTAAGCTAGGTCCTTTAACTATAACATCTTCCCCCGTTACTACGACTTGTGTTAACCCAACAATTTTAGATATACGCATAGACCTTTCTCCAAAATAATTTTCAACAATTACTTTTTTCTCTTTGACTTTGACGGATATTGGAAAGTGAGAAAATATTATTTTGAGTTTATAAGTAAATCCAGTTTCTACGCCTTTAATCATACTAGAGATAATACTTTTTACAGTATTTATTAAAGCCAAATCCTTTCTACGCTGACCAGGTGGATGAATAATGATCTTGTTATTTTCGAAAATTAATGTAATAGGTATTTTGGTAAAATCTTTAGAGATTTTCCCATTTTTACCTTCAACAATTATAGTGTTTTTCTCCCTGGTAACATTGACATTTTCTGGAATTATGACTTCTCCAGACTGATTAGCGGCTTTGCTAGTAGACATAACCTATAAGAACACCTCCCAATCCTTGACTTTGAGCGTCAGTATGAGACATTATTCCTTTACTGGTTGATACCAATAGTATTCCAAGATTGTAGGCAGGTAAAAACTGTCTTTCCCAATTTAGAAATTCATTCTTTTTAACACCATATCTGGGCGTGATAATTCCACATTTGTTTATTTTAGCTAATAATTGTATTCTAAACTTGCCCATTCTATTGTCATCGATCAATTCAAACTCTCCTATATATCGATACTTTTGCATAACTCTGAGAATTTCACTAGCAAATTTAGAGGTAGGTATAACTAAACATTCTTTTTTTCTTCTCATTTCGTTATTGTATAAAGTATTAAACAAATTTGAAACAATATTTAATGATGGCATTTAGAGTTTATTCTCCAATACTATATTAATTCTATCAATCCTTAGCATACTTTCCTTTTCTATTTTCTTTAGTTTTTTTTTATCAATATATATTTTATTCATATTTCTTGAATCCTATATTAATTGCTACATCTCTAAAACATTGTCTACAAAGCATTATATCATATTTTTGAATTAGTCCATTAAATGCTCCACATCTTTTGCACCATCTTGTTCCTTTACCATGGGGAACCTTTTTCCTACCTGTTTCTGAATATTCACGTGGCTTTGGCATTATATCGCTTCAACTCCAAAATTTTGTTGGAAGAAATTTATTGATTCTTCTTTTGTTATTCTGTGGTTCTTTCCTATTTTATCAGGATGTCTTTTCTTGGAAATTCTATAACCAGGTCTTTTCAAAGATATACAAACATCCATTCCGAAGATTCCAATATCTGGATTGTATTTTATTCCTGGTATGTCTATATGTTCTTTAATTCCAATAGAAAGGTTCCCATTATTATCAATAGAACTTCTTTTAAAAGAATTTGACTTGGCTAGAAAAATTCTCTTCAACAAGTCCAAGGCGTTTTGTCTTCTTAAAGTCACCATTGCACCAATTGGTTCACCTTTGTGAATACCAAAATCCCTAACAGACTTTTTTGCTCCTCTGGGACTAGGTTTTTGCCCTGTCAATTCTGCCAGGGCCATCTTGGCTCTTTCGAAAGGATCTCCTGATTTTCCCACTCCTATATTTATTACTATTTTTTCAATATCTATTTTTTTCATTTTTTCACTTGAATTGTTAATATTTTCTGACATCATTCATTCACTTTTATCTTTGGATTATTATCATTAGGGTCACTAACGACCATAATCATATCAATTGGAATTTCCAATAACCTAGAATCTACACTCATTATTACTCGTTTAGGAAGAGAAAAGGTACCTTCTTTTATTTCTTGTATTTTACCTATGCTACCAGCATTATCACCTCGGGTCAATATAGCAAGACAATCTGATTGTAATTTGAGAGTAGCAATAATTTCTAATTCAGGAACTTTTACAAGACATGTATCACCTACCGAATAACTAGACTCAGAAAGAATAGTTTTACCGTCGTGAAAACCATATTGAATTTTATTTCCTTTTATAATATTCTTAGTTTTTATCTTTAAAAGTTTTAATAACTTTTCATTATCATTTATTTCTATTGGATATAATAATAATGAATTCTTTGGTACTAATCGATAAATCTTTTGAGACGAGATTAACTCAACTGTATCCATTAATCCTATCGCAAAGTGAATATTGTATCTAATTACATTATCTACTCTGACTTTACCTTCATCAACAATTTTTTTGGCCTCATGCATATTTTTAGTAACTTTTAATATATCGCGTAAAAGGACACCTAGAGAATATGAATATTTTTTTGAATGCGTCCCTGGATGGGTCCTTAGAATGAAACGTCCTTGTTTTCTATTAATATCCCAAAAAACTGGAGCTACTTGTCGTTTTACAGTGGTTCTTCCTCCTTTATTTGCCATTCTTATTTCCTCTCCATATAATACCTTGATAACATTTTATTTTCTAACACCATCATAACCAGATTCTCCCTTATTATCTTCACTAGAATTTGAATTTGTTATATTTTTTGCTCGAGGTTTAAGAACCTTTTTAACATTTAAGTTTTTTCTAATTCGAGTTTTATTTAAATTTGGTTTAATCTTTAGCCCTTTCTTTTCTTCGGGCTTTGCTGATTTCACTTTTCTAATAACATTCGATCGATTCTTGTCGTGCAAATTGAAAGATGTAATAATAACGTTAGAAGAATGTATTTGAACTTTCACTTTACCTCCCTTTGAAGCCTCTCTTTGGATGCCTTCAATAAAGAGAGTCGACCTTCCTGTCTTTACTTTCTCTACTTTACCTTCGACGTTTTTGTATTCTCCTCGTAATACTTTTACCGTATCTCCTTTAATTACCCGTGCATTTCTTTTATTGTATTCACTTCGTAAATTTTCTGAAAGAGGTGAACGAATATGTTTATCCAATTTGTGCTTCTTTATATTTAAAGTAATATTTTTATTTATCATAGAAACCACCATAATTTAAACAATTGATGAAGCAAGATTTGCTATCCTTGGCCATTTTTCCGCTGCTTCAGCAGCAACAGGTCCTTTTATGTCAGTTCCTTTAATTTCCCCTTCTGGAGTTACTAAAACAGCAGCATTATCTTCAAATGTAAGTCTTATACCACTTAGCCTCCGTATAGGATATTTTTGTCTAATTATGACAGCTCCAAAAATCTGTTTCCTTAATTGTGCTGGACCCTTCTTAACAGTAACCGTTACGAGATCGCCTACTGCACCTGAAGGCATTCTTGAATGTCGACCTTTATATTTCGTTACTTGAACAATTCTAAGAACCTTAGCACCGGTATTATCAGCACAAATAAGCTCTGCGGTAACTGGTAGAGCCCTCGTAATGTAGGGACGAAACTCTGAAGCACCTTTGGCTGAGACTGCTCTTGACTTAGATGCCATCTTTATTCTCTCCTTCAACTACGACAAAAGATACAGTTTTAGAAAGCGGGCGACATTCGGCTATTTTGACCTTTTGTCCTTCAACCGCATCAATACAATCAGGAAGAAAAGCATGTACTTTAGATTTACTTCGCTCATATCTCTTGTATTTTTTAACTAGCCTATTATAATTTCTCGAGACGACAATCATCTTAGTAGATTTATTGCTTTCTACAATACCTGAGTATAATCTGCCCCTTACTGGTAAACTACCATGAAAAGGACAATGTTGATCTTCACAAGTTTTTTTTGGAAGTGAAACCATAACACCAATATCTCTAACCATATTCCATTATCCTCTCTTTATCTTTAATACTCTATCTTCTGGTCTTCCTATCAATTGGTTACCCTTTATAAAGCAAACGGTTGAGGGAAGATACAGAATGCATTGTAAAATAATTTTTTTGGGAATTTTTTTAATACCATTCAGTGTTCTCACAATAAGCATATTTTTAGTCTCAAAAATGATTTTACCAGATAAATTTTTCAAGCTAGTTTGTGAAGATTCTGATATCTTTATTTTTAATCCTATCCATTCGTGAAAAAGAATATTTTCTATTGCTCTCATATCTCACTTAACTCTTTGTTTGACATTTCTCTCATTGATGAGTGTTAAAATCCTTGCAATATCCCTTCTAGCCCATCGGATACTAGAACTCTCTTTTTTTAAGGTTCCTTTTGCACCTTCGGATCTTAATTTAGCAAGGTCAGCTTTCAATTCTAATAATTTGTCTTCGAGATCATGATCATTCATTTCCCGGAGAGTTGATAATTTCATTCTACTCATTTGCTCTTCACTAGTACACTCCCTTTTTCCTTTACTTTATTTGGATTGATGGATTTATCTTTTATATCTTTGGATTTTCTAATTTGTTGTTGTTGTTGTTGTTGTGGTCTTTTCATATTTTGGTTATTACTTTCCAAACTTATTTTTTTTGTACTATTTTCTTGTTCTGTATTGTTAATATCTTCTCTTTCACTATCTTGATCTGATTGTAGATTACTATTAGATGAAGTTTCTTGTTTTGCTTCGATAAGTTCAAAGTCAGGTGGCACCTCATTTTTTAAGGCAATTCGGAGTTGGATTCCCATCAAACCCATTTTTGTTAATACGTCAGTGATACCCAATTTCACTATTTTATCGGCTGCGTTTCCGCTCTTGGGTATAACACCTGATGAGTGTTTTTCAAAATGTGCTCTTTCACTTCGTAACTTTCCAGCTATAGTTATCTCTACACCCATAGCTCCCGCTCCCATTACTGTATTAATTGTCCACATAGAAGCTCTTCTAAATGCAGTACCTCTCTCCACAAGCTGCGCTATTCTATTGGCCATAATTTGGGGGTTTAACTCTGGAACTTCTATTTCCATGACGGAAATTTGAGGATTATTCAACCCAAATCTTTGCTCTAGTTTAGAGGTAAGATCTTTTATTCCTGAGCCTTTTCGTCCTATCACTAATCCAGGACGGGTTACGTATAATGTTATTCTTGTTCCAATAGGAGTCTTTTGAATATCAACTCCTCCATAGCCTGTTTCTCGAAGAGTTTCTTTTAGATATTCGTCTAGCTCCATATTCTTATAGTTACTAGACATTACGTTTTTGGCTGCATTCATTCTGTTACTACGCCTTCTTGTGCGATCATTTCAACATGTACAAGTGTATCAAATTTGGGACTTGCTCGACCCATAGCACGTGGTGTAAATCTTTTTAATCGTGTCCCTTTATGAACGACAATATTAATGATTTTTAACCTATCCAGGTCCATGCCTTTGTATTCTGCATTACTTTCGAGATTATCTAAAAGTTTCAAAAATTCATGAGTTGCCTTTGATGGAAAGCGACCAGCGCTGAATCCATCTCGAATATTTGACCTGTGAGCAACTTCGTTATTGTATCGTCGAAATGGTACCGCTATTTCCTTACGTAATACTGATTCTAGGTAATCTCTAGCTTTTTCAATCGAAAGATTTGTAATTGCTAATGCAATCTCACGTGCATGTTTATGAGAAATATCCTTTTCGCGAAGGGCAGACCTTACTTGTCTACTTTTATCAAAATTTTGATATGCATAAGAATAGTTTGGCATAAATCACTCACTTTAAAGGAACATACAAACTAGATCTTGATGAACCCACACCAGGTGAGCCATGTTGAACTCTCTTATTTGTAATAGCATATTCTCCTAAATAATGTCCTACCATTTCTGATTTAATTGTAACATCAAAAAATTCTTTACCATTATGTACACTAATAGATAGACCTATCATATCAGGCAATATTATCATATCCCTAACATGAGTTTTCAACTTATTCTTTAACTTTCCATCACGTGCCAATTTAATCTCTTCTCGCAAGGTTCGTTTTTGATCATTCATATACTTTCCTACCCTTTTGTTCAAGGATCTGCGTTGTCGTGCATTTAATAATGGTAAGAGTGACTCTATTGATATGGATTTTAATTGATCTTGATTGTAACCTCTAAACTTAAATTCCCTAACCAATCTGATATTATACCTCTAGTGGCTTATTTTTAAATCTACCGAGAAAATAAAAAATATATATTTTCATATTCTTAAACCAATCCGAGCTTTGTTGCGAGGTCTCGAGCAGAATCTAAATCCTTGAACTTGGCAAAAGCTTTTTTTCCATCTATGGTTCTTGCAGTGTTAACTTCAATTATTTCAGCTTCATATAGATCATGTAATTCCTGTTTTATTGATTTTTTATCTGCTTGTTCGTCCACAAGAAAGGTTAACTTTTTTTCTTTTTCTATCAAATTGAAAGATTTTTCTGTGATGTAGGGTTCAATAATTAATGGTTTTCCTTTTTGCAATTGTGAACTTTTTCTTTTTTGTTTCGATGATCTTGCAGATTTGAGTGCAAACAAGTTTTTCTTCATTGATGACTCATCTCGAATATTGTATTTGATGTACACTTTAAATTGGTCAGTTCTTTAATAGCATTTTCAGAAAAAATAGTCAATCTCACTGGTTTAGAACCAGGCGCTAAATCTAGGACACTAACTGATTTAACAGATTTAACTGTTATTCCAGGAAGCGAATTACTCAATCTGCCTATCTTTTCATCATTTCCGACGAGTATTAATACACTTAATGCAGATCTACGATTAATGCTATGTTTGTGGTAGGATTTATTTCTTCGAATAAATGTACGTTTTAAATCTTCTTCTAGTCCCAAATTAAATAAAATTTTTTGTAAATCTTTTGACTTGACTACTGATTCAATTTCATTTGAAACAACAATTGGTAATTGTATTTCATCCTTTATCTTATGTCCTCGCCTTTTGATCAATTCACTGTTAGTTGTTGCTGCAATAGCAGAACATAAAGCTAATAATTTCTCTTTTTTATTTACCTTTTTATAGATATTTTTCCATGAAACAGGAGGATGAGCTAGTCGACCATGCCTCACGCTTGCTACACCAGCAGCTTGTCCTGCCCTCGGAAAACCTTCACCTCGTGCTCTCGCTATTCTTGCAATACCTAATCCAGTATTACGCGATTCTGCACTCACCATCTGGCCGGCTGCAGGATATCTACCTTGTCTTTGAAATGTATAAGAATTAAGATTATTGTAAACTTTTTGAATTACTTCCGGGCGATAAGGAGTTTCGAAAACCGCTGGTAGGGTAATCGTACTTCTATTACTCCCATCCGTTTCTAATATATTAGTAATACTCATTTGGCAATTACCTCAATGACTTTAGGCTCAATAACTTTCTTCGTAGTATTCCTTATAGGTTGTCTCATTTTAACTAATCTCTTCGGAACTCCTGGGATTGATCCTCTAACTACAATATAATCAGTAGTAACTAATCCAAAATGTTTGAAACCTCCAGGAGGATTGATGGAAAGCTTAGAAGATAACGACGCTGTTTGAGAAGAAACATCAGATGATACCAATAATATTCTTTTATTATATTCAGTTCTTTGATGAAAACCTCTTTGTCCTTGCCTCGGTACAGAATACATGACCACGGCTGGAGATATAGGACCTAACGTCCCCAGAGCTCTTACACTTTTTCTTGATTTGTGTTGCTTTCGCTTAACACCAAAACGGGTGATTGGACCCTCAACACCTTTGCCTCTAGTAATTCCTGATACGTCTATTAATTGACCATTTTGAAAAACATCTGATATTTTAATTTCTTTTCCTAGAATACCTTTTAAATATTCATATTTTGTTTTGTTATCTTTTCCTGAGACACCTATCTCAAAAACAAAGGGTTTTTTCTGAGATAGATTTGCTTTTTTAGGAAAAACAGATGCAATTGCAAAAAAAGAAGAGATCAAATCAATAGACGATTCAATTGTTTCAAAAGATTTTTCATTATATTTAGTCTTAAATTTTCTCTCTAATCCTTTCGGCAAATCCTTAGAATAAGCATCGATAAAAGCCTTTTCTCCATAGAGATCTTTTCTATAACATCTTATACCAATAATATTGATTGGCGGAGTTGCAATTACCGTTGATGAATTGTCGAGTTGTTTACCAAAATTAGGAGTTTTTTCTTTGTCATCTATTGTCATGACTTGTAGTTGGCCTGCCTTAAACCCAGCAAAACCTAAAAGGGAAGTATTATCATTGAGTTCAGGCCAATTTCTTAATCTAGCCTCTTCACTCTTAGCTCTAACTCGAGGATAAAATGCAAGGCTTCCGCGTCTCGGCGCGCTATACTTTCTATGACCCATTGATACAGCATGAAACCTTTCAATCCCATTAATAAATTTATATCTTCAAAATAATGTAGAAATAGCTAAGTCGAAATTTAGCAATTTAGAAGAGGAAATGATTGAACATAGTTAAGGTTCCAAGAATTGCTTCTTCTAATCTTATAGTTTGAGTCTTTTGGTAAGGAAACATATTTAGATACATTGAATTTTTAGTCTTGTGGTAATTAGGATAAATTTCTTTAATACCTTTGCTAGGCGAACCAAAAACAATTAACAAATTTTCAAAATTGGTAATACTTTCCTTAAGGTAAGATTCCGCATTTTTGAATATCCGTCCATTCCTTGATGTAAATATAACAAATGTCTTTTGGTCAAGACTTTTAAAAAATTCTTCAAGTGAAGCTACTCTTAGTATACTGTATCCGAAATATAGGTTTTCCAAATCTTTTGTAGATGCCCTTATAACTTTTAGGTTAGGATATGTATTAACAAACTTTACAACAACTTTTTCTCCATGACTCCCTTCTCCTAAGAATGGGATAAGACAGTCCAATCCTACATCTACATATAATTTATAATTTTCCTTCTTAAAAATGATGATGAGTTTTTGATCATTAGTAAATGTTTTTCTCTCTATTTGTTGAATAATGGAATTGCGGTCTTGTAAAACTCCTATTCTTATTTCCCCCATCTTAACATCCTTGAGTTTAACCTTGTTTTTATGATGAGGGGCTTTAATTGGCGGAAGAAGGCCAGTATATGATAAGTCAGCATTCATTGGATAAAGTGACTTTCTTAAATAGGGTGGTGTATTCAAAAATTCAAGAATCAATTTAATAAGAAACATATCAGTGTTTTTTCTTTTTTCTGTGGGATCTTTGTATATCATAATTTTTTTAACTCCAAAAATAGAAAATGCCCTTGCAAATTTCCCAATCTTTAATGTTTTTTCTCTTAGTCCCTTTTCATCTGATAAGGAAGAATCAGGGATAGCGACGCAAATTCTATCTTTTATCTTCATTCGTTCACTAATTGATCTATCAATCCATTAAGGTAATTATTTGCTCCAAAAAAAACATTTCGTAAGTTACCTTTTCTATCGACCAAGATTGCAGAAGGAGTACCCTTAAGTTTGTATTCATCAAACGTCAAAGCAGAATATTTTTTATTCTTTAGATATTGTTTGATTCGCTCAAATAGTAGTTTCTTATCGGGCTCACTATAGGAGTTATAGTGGTCGATATTGGATTCAATAAAATCAATAACATTATTATCGGAAAAATCTTGAGTATTTTTACGTAATTCATCCATGGCTACAGGGAAAGGAATTTTATAATTTAGTTTATCACCATCAACTAATTGACCATATTGGTTCAGTGCGTTGAAGGTTTCTCCAATAACTCTTCCGGAAGACAATAGTAATTTTAGATTCTCTAATGTGTTTTTATCATAATCTTCAAATGCAGTAGCTAACCCTAAAACTACTACATCATCTCTGCTATTATTTTTGTATATTTCTACTGCATTAGGAAGGGCATACATAAAACATCCAGGACAATTGACTTGAAATACTTCAACAAGAACTACTTTTCCGATATTCTTATCAATGTTTGTGGGAAATCCTTGCACCCATTCCGAAACATGCAAGTTTGGAGCTTTAGTACCCATGGTAGTGTAAACTACACAGAATAAATATAAAGATTCGTAAAAAAAATAAGTACTATGATGATTTGTTTTGGGGGTTCGTAGGATTTTCTTTGGCTATTTTTGCGAACTTTTCTATCTCTTCTTCCCCTACCTTTCTCATAATTTTGCGTTCATTTTCGATCAAGGACATCTTTATATGAGAAATTCCTGTTTTTTCTTCACTCACCATATTAATTGACTCCAAGGCGAGTTTCCCGGCATCTTCGATAGAAACATCTGGTGTATAATATTTTTCTAAAAATTCATTTACCTGGTCACTTCCTTGACCTATGGCAATTGCATCATATCCTATAAAAGTACCACTCGGATCAGTTAAAAATAATTCGCCTCCAGTGGTATCCACACCTGCAATGATTAATGCTACTCCAAATGGTCTGACTCCAGCATATTGTGTTAATTGTTGTGACATGTCCGCAATATTTTTTGCCACAATTTCCACATCAACTGGCTCATCATAAATTAATTTATTACTTTGAGCAAAAAATCTAGCATGATCAACTTGTGCTCTTGCATCAGGGATATATCCTGCTGCAGCTACTCCTATGTGATCATCAATTTGGAAGATCTTTTGAGTAACATCAGAAATTTGTAATTTCCTGGTTTTTTCTTCAACTGCCAAAAGAACTCCATCTTTACATTTTATCCCTAAAGCAAGAGTACCTCTCCTTACTGTCTCAATTGCATACTCAACCTGATATAACCTTCCATCAGGAGAAAATACCGTTATAGCTCTATCATAACCTGCTGCTGCTGGTAACAATTCGATATTACTACTTGCCAGTGTTTAATTTAAATTTACCTTATTAACGCAGTTTCTTACAAATTGGTAACTGATGAAATAAAGTTTTATGGTCATCCAAATGTTCTCGCTACACATCCGCGAACAATAGAAATAACAAAAGACAATTATCTGACAAAAGAAGGAAATTGTATTGTAGGAATCAATGCTAATAAGGCTTGTAATGAAATAGACCCAAAATTACGAAACTTGATAACAAAGGATAATATTCCAATAAAATTCGAAATAATTGTTGGAACATTATCATTTGAAATCAATGGATTCGGAAACAGCAAGTTAACGTTGAGCAATCCGCATGATATTGTGATTAGAACTAGTACTTATATATCCACCAGAACAGCTTCAATAAAGTGTAATAAAGCCGCAATTCATATACCTAGAGATATAATATTATTATTACAAGATAGTAATGCCCAGGGATCCTTAATAATTTCTGCAAATGAATCTGGATAGAAGATAAAAAAGGTATAAGATTATATAATTTTATCACCAGTTATCATTTCATACGAAAGAATGTATCTTTTTGAAACCTTTTCTATTAAACTTGAAGGTAATTTGGGAGGTGGAGGTTTAGTTTTAGAAGATTTCTCTTCATTAACTTTTTTCTTAAACCCGATATTTGTGAGCCAATCTCTTAAAATTTGTTTATCATAACTTTCTTGTATAGATCCTTTTTCATAATCAACCTTTTTCCATATTCTATATTCGTCTGGGCCAAGAGAATCTCCCAAGACTATTTCTCCTTTCCTATTAAAACCAAATTCAAATTTTACATCTGCAAGTAAAAATCCCGCTAAGTTTACAATTTTGCTCATCTTGAGATAAAGTTGTTTAGATTTATCTTTCAAAAAATCAAAGTCACGCTGTGATAAAATATTAGATGAAATTATTTCATTTTCAGAAATTGTAATATCATGTTCTAAAGATTTAGTTGTAGGATCGAATAATGGCGATGATAGTTCTGAAGCTATTACTGGATCAAAATTATGAGACAATATTTGAAAGTCTTGCGAATTTTTCCAATCAATTTCATTGTTATTATATCTATCAATTAGACTTCCATAAAAATAACCTCTGACCACACATTCGATTGGAATCATGGATAGCTGTTCGACAAGCATTTTATTGGCATCAATAGTTTTAATCATATGA
Organism: Nitrososphaeraceae archaeon; assembly: GCA_036520175.1. GTDB lineage: Archaea > Thermoproteota > Nitrososphaeria > Nitrososphaerales > Nitrososphaeraceae > TH1177. The sequence continues at coordinate 15,260 of DATDKD010000213.1, read as the reverse complement.
TTTTGGACGTCAAGATTATCAAACCAAAACTTTGCAAACTTACATAAAACTTCCCCTTTTTTTGGAATATCCTGCATCATATTAACATCAAATGCAGATATTCTGTCAGAAAATACAAATAACAGAGTATTATTGCTATTCTCACCGTTATAATATACATCTTTGACTTTTCCTCGATGCAATAATTTCAATGGTACTAAAATATTAAAAAAATATCTTTTTATAATTATCGATTATAAAAAACCATCATTAACTAAAATGATTTTAGATAATGCGAATCACTATTTCAAAAATTACATAATTAGTTTAAATTATAATGCCTATATGTTGAAAGTTTATCAGATATTAATTATAGCATATACAACTGGTATCTTATGGTTAAGAAGAAACCCTCTTTCACTAATTTTTACTGCAATTACTCCTTTTTCATTACTCTTTGTTTTATTTATTATTAGCGATGGACAATATACGCAATATGCCATAAGCGGAAGTTTAGTAATGGCTTTAGTTGGTTATGGACTAGCACTAGGTCAGGATATTACATATTATAAAACCGAATATAAAATCCAAGATATGTTTGTTGCCTCTCCTATATCACCATTAACATATATGACGGGTCTTGCACTATCAGAAATTTTATTTGGATTTCCAGCGCTAGTGGTTTTATTGTTCTTGATTTTTTATATAGGAGTTTCCTTCTTGTATATTCCATTACTTATTTTTATAATACTTATTGTATGGATCTCTACCTCTAGTATGGGTTTCTTTTTATCTTCACATATGTTACATATGAAAAATGCGACTCAGATAATATCTTTTGTTAATGTTTTTTTAGCTATATTACCACCTGTTTTTTATTCAATTAACAAGCTCCCCGAAATCCTTCAATATGTTTCCTATATTGCTCCTACAACTCATGCATCCTTGATGATTCAATATGCTATGGGATTCCACACTCCTGAAAATTGGTCTATTCTTATTGGAATATCAGTTCAGTTAGTATATGCTATTGGGTTTATTACCTTAGCAAAAGTTCATGCATTGTGGAGAGAAACTTAGATGACGTCAAAATTAGTTTTTAACTCGTAGGTCATGGTGGGATTTGGACCCACGACCTAAGGTTTACAAAACCTTCGCTCTGGCCAGGCTGAGCTACATGACCATTAATCATCGATTTTGTATTATTACTATAATTAATTCTTTGTTAATAATTAAAATATATTTAAGTAGCTATAATAATCAGAAAATATTATTGACGAATAAAGAATTTAATGTTATCGTTACAATAGAAAACAAATCTTTTATAAATGACCCTGAAGGAGAAACAATTTATCATGATTTAATTCTAAAAAATCAATATAACAGTATTAAATCTGTTAGAACTGCAAAGGTATTAAAACTCATTGTAAATGCAAAAAATGCTGTGGAAGCACGATTAAGTGTAAAAAAAATGTGTGAAGATTTAAGAATATTTAATCCAATTGTAAGTAATTGTCAGATTAACATTCTGTCTGATAAATAATTAGTAAAAATATTTCAAAAGATTAAAGTTATAAATTTTGGATCAATATTGATATATTAATAATTTTCTACATTACTCTGAGATAAAAGACTTGAAGAAAGTGTATTATTCAAAAGTAATATAGTGCGCAAATGTTTGGCTAAATCAGTTACAGTAATTATACCCACAACTTTGCCATTTTCTATAATGGGTAGTCTTCTTATCCTATTATTGACCATTCTTTGAACTGCAACATCAATAGGAGTATCAGGTGATGCAGAAGTTCTGATTCTTGACATCATATCTCTGACTCTTACACTTGATACTTTTAATTCTTTTACACAAATCTTTTTTATAAAGTCCCGTTCTGTAACAATCCCAATGGGTTGATCATTAGCTAAAACAATTAAAGAGCTTACTCCCTTTTCAGTCATTACCTGAGCAGCTTTTAAAGCAGTTTCATTCTCAGATATTGTGAGAAGATCTTTAATCATTATATCCCTTACAGATTCAATCATGGCAATGAAATATATTATAAAATTAAAAACCTTATAATCCTATCAATTTAAAGGTTATTTAAAAATAATTTTTTATTAGATCCAAAAATATTAATCTCTAAAAATGTATTTTTAGAACATTTAAATGCTAAAAATTGGAATTCCAGTTTTCCCAGGAAGCAATTGTGATAGGGATATTTATCATGTCTTAACAAATTTATATAAAATAAAAACTGACTTTATATGGCATAAGAAAGACAAAATAAAAAATTACAACGCAATAATCATTCCAGGTGGATTTTCTTTCGGTGATAGATTACGAGCAGGAATCATCGCTGCGCATAGTCCTATAATAGAAGAAGTTAAAAGACTTGGCAATGATGGAGTCCCAGTTTTGGGAATTTGTAATGGTTTCCAAATTTTGGTTGAATCCGAATTACTGCCTGGATCATTAATTAAAAATTCTTCTCTTAATTTCACTTGTAAATGGACAGATCTAAAGGTTAAAAACACAGATACTCCCTTTACATCTAAATTTAAAATGAATGAATTGTTTAAAATTCCTATTGCTAATGGAGAAGGAAGATTTATTTTAAATGAAGCGCAGTTAAAAGAGGTTAAAAAAAAAAATCAAATAGTTTTTAGTTACCATAATGACGATCCTAACGGTTCGATTGACTCTATTGCAGGAGTTAGTAATGATGAGAGAAATATTGTAGGAATGATGCCCCATCCTGAAAGAACTTGTCAAAGTGAGTTGAAATTATTTGGATTGACAAATTCGGCTATGAAAATTTTTGATTCATTACTTGCGTATATAAAAAAATAAGCTCATAAATAGTCTAATTATCATAGATAGTATTTGGAAGTACTGACTCAATCAGAATTAAATTATCTCAAAAAAAAATTAAAACGTGAACCAAATTTTTTAGAAAAGGAGATTGTTGGAGCCCAATGGTCTGAGCATTGTTCTTATAAATCATCTAAAAAATATATCAAGTTACTATCCAAACAGTGGGAGAGAATTATAAAAGGACCTGGCTATGATGCAGGAATTATTGATATAGGGAATGGTGATGTAATTACCATACACATCGAAAGTCATAATCATCCATCAGCTGTAGAACCATATGGAGGTGCAGCTACTGGAGTTGGAGGGATAATTCGAGATATTATTTCTATGGGAACTATGCCAATTGCTCTACTAAACGCATTAAGATTTGGACACATCAGTTCACCATTTGCTTCAAATGATATACAAACATCAATAGGAACAAATAATGAATTATACTCAGCTTCTAAATGGCTATTGAAAAATGTCGTAAGAGGGATAGCTGATTATGGAAATTGTATAGGAATACCAACAGTAGGAGGAGAGATAGAATTTGATGAATCTTTCACAAATTATTGTTTAGTGGATGTTGCAGCAATAGGACTTGGAAAAAGAAAGAATCTGATAAGAAATGTTATCCACGAAAATGATATTATCATCCTAGCAGGCAGTAGTACAGGCAGAGATGGCATACATGGTGCATCATTTGCATCTAAGGAATTGGCAATGGAAAATAGATCGGCAGTTCAGATTCCTGATCCATTTATGGAGAAATTATTAATTGAAGTCACTAAAGAAGCCATGGAAGCTAATATTCTAAAAGCTGTAAAAGACTTAGGAGGAGGAGGCCTTTCTTGTTGTCTTTCGGAAACCTCCGCTAATTTAAAGAAAGGCTTTGACATTGATTTGGATAAAGTTCCTCTAAAATATAGTGATATGGAAGCTGAAGAAATCATGATCTCTGAATCACAAGAAAGAATGTTATATATTATGAACAAGCGTAACTTTAAATGTTTTGCAAAAATACTAAAGAAATATGAGGTACCTTTCGCAATAATCGGTACAGTTAAGAATCATAATGACCTTGTAATAAATAAGAACGGAAAAATTATTGCAAAAATGCCTTCACATTTAATTGCATATGCTCCATTGTTGAACAGAAATAGTAAAAAGCCTAAATATATTGATGATTTGAAAGTCAAGAAAATCTTCGTTAAGCTTCCAAACGACCTGAATAAGACCTGTCTAAATATGCTAGCTAATCCTACGATTGCATTCAAGAACTGGGTATTTCAGCAATTTGATCATGAAATAGGACTAAGAACCATTGTTAAGCCAGGAATAACAGATTGTGCTGTCATAAAATTAAATAATAATAAATTTTTGGCAGCAAAACTAGATGGAAATTCTAAAGCATGTTATCAGGATCCTTATCAAGGTACCTTATCCTGTCTTTCTGAAGCCCGAGCAAATATAATTTCCTCTGGAGCACAGCCAATAGGAATGGTTGATCATTTACAATTTGGAAATCCTGAAAACCCTGAAATCTTTTGGACCTTTCAAAAAAGTATAGAAGCAATGATTGATTTCAGCAATTTCAATAAAATCCCAATAGTTGGTGGAAAAGTAAGTTTTTATAATGAGACTAAAATTGGACCGATAAAACCTTCACCAGTAATAGGAATGTTAGGCCTTATTAAAAATACGGTTGGTATATCCAAAAATCGTCCTACTCCGGGCGACACGTTATATATTATAGGAATCACGTCGGATGATATGGGTGGTTCAGAATATTATGAGTTCTTAAATAGAGTAATAGGTGGAGTTGTGCCACAATTGGACTTACAAATTGATTTGATTAATTCCGATATGATTTTAAAAATTATTAAAGAACAGTTAATTAGTTGTTCTCACGATTGTTCAAAGGGTGGTCTCGGTATCGCGTTGGCAGAGATAGCTATTGGCTCTAATTGTGGAGTAAACATTGACTTGGAAAAAGTGCCTAATACCTGTAAAAGATTAGATTCTCTTCTTTTTGCTGAAACTCCATCTAGATTTATCATTGGAACAAAAAATGAAGAAAAACTTGAAAAAGAATTTTCTAAATGTAAAAAATTAAAATATTCAAAAATTGGAAAAGTAATGGATTATGGAGATAATATAACATTTGTTTCGAAGAATAAAAAAATCATAAATTTGGAAATGCAAATTGCAAAAAAATATTTTGAAAATATTTCCTCCATTATGGAAAACCATTGAACTAAAGTAATGAATGTGAATTTTTATTAAAAGAGTCATTGATAATACATATGATTAAAATATTTTGATGGCATAAGTAATGGTATATTGAAATGGTAACAGAAAATTGTGGAGTTGTAGGGGTTTTTTCTTTAGATCAACATAATGTAATTCCATTTCTCATTGATTCTTTACGAGCTCTTCAACATAGAGGTCAAGAATCATGGGGAATCGCCATACCTAATAAGAAACCATTCAGACAATTAGGTCTGGTTTCTACTTATGCAGATAATTTTAACAATATCATTAAAAATTATAAATCGAATGCTGGAATAGGCCATGTTCGGTATTCTACTTTTGGAAAGAGTACAATAGAGAATGCTCAACCATTAAAAGTTAAAGACTTGTGTATTGCTCATAATGGGACAATTGCAAATGTTGAGGAATTGGCAAATATGGTTGGAGGATGTACCTTTACTCCTCAAACAATGAGTGATACCTTTATCGCGGCTAAAAGACTTGTAGAGCATCTTTCTAATAAGATGAAGGTAAGTGATTCTATCAAAATTTTAAAAAAAGAGATGATAGGATCTTTTTGTTTTACATTCATGACTGATAAAGGATATGTTTATGCTGCAAGAGATACTAAAGGGTTTCGACCTTTGGTTTTGGGATTTCACAAAGAAACAAATACATATATTGTTGCATCAGAATCCTGTGCCTTTTCTGCAGTAGGGGCTTATCTAATAAGAGACGTAGAACCAGGAGAACTAATTAAACTAAGCATGAATGGTTTAGAAAGTGAAACTTTTTCTTCGGATAAATCCCATGCCCATTGTGCTTTTGAATATACCTATTTTGCTCATCCCGTAAGTATTATGGAAGGTGTGAATATATATGCAGCGAGAAAAAGAATGGGAGAAATCTTGGGTAAAATGTACCCAATTCCCTCAGCAGACTTAGTAATTCCTGTTCCTGATTCCGCTAGGCCCGCGGCATTAGGATATGCTCAAGAGACGGGATTACCCTTTGAAGAAGGTTTAGTTAAGGATAGGCATATCAATAAAGGCGCATTAAGAAGTTTTATCGAACCTTATCAATCTGACAGAATAGAAATAAATAAAGGAATTCTTCCGATCAAAGACATTATTGATGGCAAAAATCTGGTAATAATAGATGACAGTATAATCCGAGGTACAAGTTCCGCATCTATTATTCAAACTCTGAGAGAAGCAGGAGCCAACAAAATCTACATGATTGTTACCTATCCTCCAGTTCGTTTTCCTTGTTATGCTGGAATCGATTTTCCATCTATGGATGAACTATTAGCAAATCAAAAATTTCCAAATGATGGACAAAAAATTGGTCTTAATAAAAAAATCAGTAAATTAATTGGTGCAGATAAAGTATTTTATAATGACACAAAAAATCTTGCTAAAGCAATAGGAATAGCAGAAGAAGAACTATGTTTTACATGTTCAACTGGAAACTACAGTTCATTAGGAATAACTCCTAAATTTAGGACAAGAGAAGAAGTAAAAGGGGAATAGATGTTACTCTGAAAGATTTAAGGAAGGATAGATTTATAACTTAATATTATATCAAATGACTTCTTTTATTAAAGCTTTTGCCATAGATATTGACGGTACGTTGACTGAGAATGGAGGAGGGATTATTCATCTTCCTGCTGTGCAAAATCTTAGAACATTAGAAAAATTAGGTTATAGAATTATTTATGTAACAGGCCGCTCTTCTGTTGAAGCATATATCTTATCTGTATTTACGGGAACGACTAAAATAGCAGTTGGAGAAAATGGGGGAGTAGTTACTATCAGTCCGACCGAGCATATCATTCTTGGAAACAAAGAAGAATGTATTAACGGATATAGAATTTTAACCAGAAAACTGGAAAATGTTAAATTGAAAAATGTTTTTGATCGAATGACAGAAGTGGTCTTAGAGAGAACTTTCAATATTGAATTAGGAAAACAAATCCTTCAAGATGATAACATTGGTGTAGAGCTACACGATAGCAAATATTCCTTTCATATTAATAATAGAGGCATCAATAAGGCGACGGGTCTTGCAAAAGCGTTAGATATTTTGAAAATAAAACCTTCAGAAACAGTAACAATTGGTGATAGTGAAACTGATATTCCTTTGTTCCAATTTTGTGCTTTTGGTATTGCACTCAATCATGCTGACGAAATTGTAAAATCAAAAGCAAATTATGTTGTCTCTCAAAATTCAGGAAAAGGATTAGTAGAAGCATTAGATTATATTGCTTTAAATTTTTTTGGTAAAAATGCTATCAAATGACTCTAAAAGAAGTAATCAACCAAATTAGACAAATTGTTGATAAAGCTTTAGTGGATTTAGAATATGAAAAGATAGAATATGATGTTTCCGAACCGCCAAAAACAGAATTTGGTGATTTAACAACAAACATTGCTTTTTTACTTAGCAAAAGGATACACAAAAAACCTAATGAAATTGCTAAAGAAATTGTTTCCAATTCTCTTGATTTTCAATTAAAAAAGATAGGAAAAGATTCTTTGATTTTAAATGCAAATGCTCACATATCTGGGCATATTAACTTTAACATTAATTATGCTATTTTCAATAAATTTCTTTTAAAATTGGTTAACCAAAAAGATTCATTGTTACCACCAAGTGGCCATAATAAACAAATAGTCATTGAACATACTAGCGTAAATCCGAATAAAGCATTACATATTGGACACCTTAGGAATGTCATAATAGGTGATTCATTATATCGATTATTTAAATTGACAAACCACAAAACTATTGTATTAAACTATATAGATGATTCAGGAGTCCAAGTTGCAGATCTTATTGTAGCCTTTAAGTTTGCTGGTTTTAGTCCAGATAATGTAGAGGAAAATTTTAAATTTGACCAATATTGTGGTGAAATATATGTTAGAATGAATGAATTGTATAAGACTAATTTAGAGTTAATTGAAAAAAGAAAGTTAGTTATTAAAGAGATAGAACAAGGAAACACAGAACTAGCTCAATTTACACATTACATAGTTGAAAAAATCGTAAAACAACAACTGGAATCTTGTTGGAGGATCAAATCGAGATATGATTTACTTGTAATAGAATCACAAATTTTGTTATCAAAGCTTTGGGAAAAAACATTTAATTTGTTGAAAGAGAAAAATATCATATATTATTCAACTAAAGGTAAAAATATGAATTGTTGGGTGCTTCGAGATGAACACAACGAAGAGAAGGTAATAATAAGAAGTGATGGAACTGCAACATATATTGCAAAAGATATTTCATTTGCGGTATGGAAATTAAATCTAATAGATGATCCCTTTACCTACAACAAATTTTCTCTACAATGGGATAAGTCCATCTTATGGAAAACTATGTTAAAGTTAGAAAATATTGATAATCCCCTTCAGCAACAAAAACAAATTGACTTATTTTATATGGAAGATATACCTAATAAGGTAATAACTGTAATAGATTCTAGACAAGCACGATTACAAAAAATAATTTCGACTGTTTTAAGTTATATACATGATCATAATATTAATAATAGATACATATATCTTGGATATGAGACTGTTGCATTGAGTCCTAATAGTGTTAAGGATATTGGAGTGGAATTAGATAAGACAACCAAGAAAATAATTCATATGTCAGGAAGAAAAGGAATTTTTATTAATGCCGATACTATTTTGGATAAATTGCACAAGAAGGCATGTTATGAAGTAAAGAAACGAAATCCTGATTTTGATGATACTTCTGTATCCGAAATAGCAGAAGGAATCGCCGTTTCAGCAATTAGATATAATTTGCTGCGACAGGATACTGATAAAATGATAACTTTTGATATGGAAGAAGCATTAAATCTTGAGGGAGATACTTCATTATATTTGCAATACTCATTTGCACGTGCTATGAGAATTCTAGAAAAAGGGAATGGCTCTTTAGAAGAATTTATCAATGAAAAAACTGCTAATATAAGATGTGACCTTTTAAACCACACTATTGAGAGAGATCTGATTAAAGAGATATCAAAGTTTAACATAATTATAGAAGAAGCATTAAGTTCACTGAATCCTAAGATTATAACAAAATATGCAAATAGAATCTCTACAAAATTCAATTCTTTCTATGAGAATTTACCGGTTTTAGGTGCAGAGTTAATTTTGAAGGTAAGCAGACTAGTGTTAGTAAAGGTATTTGTAAACGTTTTAGCTAATCTTTTCAACATTTTAGGAATAGAGTCATTTTCAAGAATATAACTATTCAACTCCTGTATATTTATAATAAATATTAATTGTGGATTATTTAAGTAAATCATATGAGAATCAGTGTCGGTGACTATGTATTGCTTTATCATACCATGAATAAGAAATGGCTTGTAAAAGTAGAACAAGAAAAAAAGATGCATACCCATTTAGGAATTATAGATATTTCTTCAGTAATTGGTTTGGAATACGGTACTGCAATTAATACCACTCTACACAAAAAAATTTACTTAATTGAACCGACTATTCATGATTTCATTATGAAATCAGAAAGAAATACTCAAATTGTTTATCCAAAGGATCTGGGATATATCGCTATAAGAAGTGGAATTCAGAATGGATCAAAAGTATTAGAAATAGGAACAGGAAGTGCAGCTTTAACAACATTTCTTGCAAGCATAGTAAAACCCGGTGGACATATTTTTTCATTCGATATTAATTCAGACTTTATGAAAATTGCAAAAAAAAATCTTGTTAAAGCAAAGATGGAGGAATATGTAACCATTACACAACAAGATATTAGACAAGGCATTGATTTACATGACTTTGATGCTGCAATTGTTGACCTTGGTGATCCATGGACTGCTGTTGAAGTAGCATATAATGCATTAAAAGGAAGTGGAGCTTTCATTGCTATATGCCCTACTATGAATCAAGCAGAGAAAACTTCGGTTTCATTAAAAAATAATCATTTTACAGATATAGAGTGTATAGAAATTTTAATTCGTAATATTGAAGCGAGGGAAGGTATGACTCGACCCTCTATGAGAATGATTGGACATACAACCTATCTTATTTTTGCTAGAAAAATCTTTCCCTTCAATCAGGATGATAACAATGAGTTAAATTAAAAGTATAAAGAAAAATAAATTAATTATTATTTTTAATTTATGTTACAATTTAATAAGAAGGATTATTCCCTATCATTGTTTCCATCATATTATTTTTTTCAAATGAGTGGTTATCCGATTGAGTCTTTCCTCCATGATGAAAGTTGAACATCATTTCTTCTATTGTCATATTTTTAACATTTAGTATATCTCCGGTTCCTACATCTGTAATTACTTTTGCTACTTCATTACTATCATTGAGTAAATAGATTACGTATACCAGATATCCATTAACCGGGTGAATGAACGCTGCTATAGCAGAAGAGTTATTCCCAATAGTTAATTCCGATTTATTAACAGCCTCAGACAAACTAAATTTAATTAAAGGATTAAAAGATTCTCGAAGAACCTTTGATATTTCTACTGATCCTGTCCAGTTAGAATTCTGGAGGTCAGAGCTTTTATTTTGGGTATCCATTGTTGGCATTACATTAGTCAATTGTTGTGCTTGTACATCAACTGCTCCATAATTGTAGGCAAATAGAAATGACACAAAAAAAGCAGTACCAGCAAAGAACGCCAATCCTTTCTTGTAGAACATTCTGTTCATATAATATTAAAGAAAAGGCAATTATAAAAATATTTGATAGTAAATTCTGACGAATTCGTACTATGGATATAGACTCATTGATATTAAAGTTTTCCAAGATCGATCCTGAAAGACATATGGGTTATGTCCTTTCATATTCACTTTTTTGGAAACCCTTTTTGACAAATATAAGCCTAATGAACCAAGGATCTTCCACAGTTTACTATTAGGTTTAGATAAAAATGAATCTAAAGTCCATTTTACCAAAGAAAATTTTGATGGATGATGAACTAATATATAGTTTAACAGGTGATCCTTAGAAGCTGACAACATATAATAAGCATGTTCAAAAAGTTCTTCCTTCAAAGCGAGTTCAGCTTTCAATATTTTCGATTTTCTTTTTAACATTTCTTGTAATATAGAATCTAACTTATTTTCTGATTCAATAGAATTTATGCATCTTCCGAAAGTTGTTAGGACATGAGAGTCACTCCCTGCTATTGATATCATATGATTATCAGAAGAAAACTTTTCTGCTACTATGTTTGAATAATGATCGATATTATTACTGTTAAATGTTTCAATCATATCACATTTTATGGCCTTTTCTCTAATTCCATTGGAAACTGCAAAAGGATGGGCTGCACAAGAAACAGCATTTTGTTTTTTTATTGCATCTAAAGTTTCATCAATATCCATCCCTGGTTTAATAGTTTCATATATTCCATAAGCTAAAATATGTCCTTTCGTATTGATTGTTATTTCTTCAGCAGGGTATATCTTGATCCTTCTTAATTTTTCGTGATTATCTCTATATTCTATCATTTGCTTATATCCATTCAATGTGTTATGATTGGTAATAAAGAGAGCATCGATCTTTTTTTCATATGCTAAATACAACTGATCTTCAATGGTAACGCCGCAATCAAAGGGAATCCTAGGAGAATCATTCATATAATTAGAAAAAACGTTATGACAATGTAATTCCATATTTAATAATTGAGTCGTATCTATAAACCCAATTTAATGGGTAATTTCTCTTATATATGACTATCTATAAATCTCTATCAAATAGTAGCTTAATAACTAAGCTTTTTCAAGACTAAGAAAATTTTTGTTTATTTTTATTATAAAAAATTCTTCCAAGATAAAAGTTAGTTTAATCTCCTATGGTACCATTTTTCTTTTATATTATATGATTAAAAAATACAAGATTTATTTATTTCAATCAAATATTGTTTATATGGTTAGTCATGTTAGATTTTCAAAAATACTAGTACCTATAGATGGATCGGAACCATCATTTCATGCGGCCCAAGTTGCTAGCACTATAGCCAACAGGTTTAACTCAGAAATAATCCTTCTTTATGTAGTAGTTTCACCTTCTCAGTATGAATATATCAATTTAACCGGGCTGGTTACACCCAGACAAATTGATATGATCATTGAGAATGCAAAAAAAGAGTCTAGAAATTGGTTTAAGAGAATAGAAACTATAGTGAAAGATGAAAATCCAAATATTAAAGTCTCTGCGAAAGTAATATTAACAGGAGTTGCTGTTTATGGTGAAATCCTACAACATGCAGAAAAAGAACATATTGAATTAATAGTTATAGGTACAACAGGAAAATCCGGGATAAAAAAATTACTACTTGGTAGTACAGCTTCAGGTGTAGTAACATACGCAAATTGTCCTGTTCTTGTAACGAAATAGTAATAAACTCTTTTATCCTATAATTCTATATTTAATTAACTAATCATTTGTAAATTATTATTAAGATATTTTTTTAATTCTCCTAATGAATACATAGGTAAGGAACATGTAAAATCCTTGCAGATATAGACACATTCCGTAAATTTATTACTATTTGTACTATCTATTTCTTTGCCTTTTAATAGAGAAAAAATATTTGAGGACGTTAATTGTTGTAATTCAAAAGATGGATATTCTAAAGTTAATGTTATACTATTAGGGATATATTGTTTCATAATCCACTTTTTCATTTCTCTTTTGTTGGAGTTAATTTTTTTATTTTGTAATATAATTATCTCTAATGGTTTTTTAAAATACAAATAAATAGAAATCAATAATTGACCAAAGCCAAACGGATTTCCTAATGCTGCTTTATAACAAGATTTGATAATCGATTCTGCCTTATCTAAGTAATCTTGATTTTGAGTAATAAAATGAATACGTAATAGTGCATAAACTGCCATAGAATTTCCACTAGGTATTGCTAAATCATAGAAATTTTTTGTTCGTAAAATTAATTGTTCTTGATCGTCGGCAGTAAAAAAGAAACTTTTCTCCTTCTCATCCCAAAAATGTGTTATCAAAGAATCTATATACTGTATGGCTCTTTCAAAATAAAAGGGATTCGAACTTACCTCAAAAACATCCAAAAGAGCATTAATATAATAAGAATAATCATCCAGATATCCATTAATTTTTGAAATTCCATCTTTATAGGTATGTTTTAATCTATTACGATCATACGACAAGTTGTTTTCAATAAAATTTATTGTTTTTTTTGCAAAATCCAAATATTCTTCCTTATCAGTTACTTTGTATGCAGATACAAGAGCAGAAATCATCAACGCATTCCAAGAGGTTAAAATCTTATCATCTTTACCTGGAGCAATCCTTTTTTCTCTGACCTTAAATAAAATCTCCAAGGACTCCTTAAGGATATCTTCAACTTTATCTAGTGAGACATTGTATTGTTTTGATAAAGTTTCTTTTGATTTTGTAATATTTAAGATATTAGTCCCTTCAAAATTACCACCCTGAGTTATTCCATAATAATCGCAAAACAATTCAAATTTTTCGTTATCTGCTATATTTTCTTTAATTTCGTTTTTTGTCCACGTATAAAATTTTCCTTCTACTCCTTCAGAATCTGCATCTTCTGATGAATAGAATGCATATTCATTTTTTTCATTAACAAAAGTCATTTTCCTTAATAAGTATTGAATTGTTGTTTGGATTAACGTTAAATACTGATTCTTTCCTGTTGCTTGATAAAGCTCAGCGAACAATTGAATTAATAAAGCGTTATCATATAGCATTTTTTCAAAATGAGGAATAAGCCATTTTTGATCTGTAGAATATCTTGAAAAACCTCCTCCTATATGATCATGAATACCACCCCAAGCCATCTTTTTCGCGGTAAATTCTACAAAATTTAGAAACTGAGTATTTTTGGAATAGTCAAAATATCTGAGTAAAAATAAAAGATTTGTTGTATTAGGAAATTTGGGAGCTTGGCCAAATCCACCATGTAAAGAATCTGCAATTTGTAGAAGGTTTATCGCTGATTCATCTAAAATTGTTTTTTCTATTTCAGTATTCGAATTTTTGGTAAGAGTAGATGATGATTCTATAAGTGATTCCATAAGCTCTTGCGTTGCTTTATCAATATCTTCCTTTTTCTCATGATAAGCTTGATATAATGTTTCTAAAATGGTTGAAAATCCTGGGAGTCCATATCTGGATTGTTTCGGGAAATATGTTCCTACATAGAAGGGCTTCTGATCAGGAGTCAGAAATACTGACAAAGGCCAACCTCCATTCCCCATAGCGAGTTGACACGCCTTCTGGTATATATCATCAAGGTCTGGTCTCTCTTCTCGATCTACTTTTATATTAATAAATTTTTCATTCAGAATTTGTGCGATAGTTTCGTCTTCAAAAGATTCATGTGCCATAACATGACACCAATGGCATGCACTGTATCCAATACTAAGAAAGATGGGTTTATTTTCTTTTTTAGCTTTGGATAATGCCTCATCACCCCAGGGAAACCATTCAACGGGATTATAGGCATGTTGTAAAAGGTAAGGACTTGATTCTTGAATTAATTTATTAGGTTTATTATCTTTAGTTATCATCAATTTTAAATATTATATTACGATCTTTTAATTGTATTTATTGTAAATATTAGCACATAAAATCCACTTTATCTAGCTAGAAGTAGTTTAATATCGTAATTAATTAAATGTACTTTTGAGTATCTCTATTTTTGTCTGAATCCAAAAAAATGAGGAATTTTAATTACTTCTGATTATTTTTTCGTAAATAAATCTATCATTTTTGAGAAGAATCTCCTATTTAATAAAATTTCATTAAAAAAGGAAAAACAATTTTTCAATCAATGTTAGTAGTATTAGATTATAATAGTAGCCCTAACCATAATTTTTACTAATGATACTACACAATTCTAATTTTTATCATTTAATTAAGGTTATTTTGGATAAATATTTTTCGGGATAACTTACTTAGGAGATTCAACTCGAAGAATAATGATACTACTGTTTCTCTTGTCAATAAAGATGAATGGAGTAGGTTTATTTTTGATAAATTTTGATAGCCTGTGGTGGACACACATTTTCACATGCTAAACAAAATATACAATCTTTTTCTCTGGCCATAAAAGGTTTTTTTTCAGAGCCTGGATGACCAGGTGTTTCTAACCATTCAT
>DATDKD010000212.1:0-5063 GCA_036520175.1 Nitrososphaeraceae archaeon | reverse complement strand
TCAAAAGGATATATAGTATCTATTATTACTTTTATTTTTCCTTTGCTTATCCATTTAATAACTTCATCTAGTTCTGCACGACTTCCTTGGGTAGATCCAAGAATATTTAGACCTCTAAAAAAGAGATATCTCAAGTCTATTTCTGAATCGTATCCTGTTGTTGCTCCTGTAGATACTAGTGTGCCTCCCATATTTAAGAGGCTAACTTCTTTTGGAAATACCGATTTACCTATATGTTCAAAAATGATATCTATGCCTCCTTGCTTTTTTGTTAACTTTCTAACTTTCTTGTACCAATCAGGTTCTCTATGGTTTACAACATGATCAGCACCTAATTCAAGACATTTATCCATTTTTTCCTGTGAACCAGCTGTTGCAATAACATCACAATCAAACAACTTTGCAATCTGAATACCTGCTATTCCCATACCACTTGCGCCTCCCATAATCAAAACAGTTTGTCCTGGTTGAATATGAGCTCTAGAAACTAACATGTGCCAAGAAGTTACTCCTACCATAGAAATAGCAGCTGCATCTTCAAACGAAACATTATTTGGAATTTTTATCACGTTAACTTGTGGTAAATATGTATATTGAGCAAATCCTCCCCATAAAGGACCTGTTTGAAAACCCCATACTTGTCTATGACGACAATCATACTCTTTTCCAGAAGTACATTCCTTACATATTCTACAGGTTAAAGTAGAATGCCCAACTATTCTATCTCCTATTTTAATATCTAAGACATTTTCTCCCACATCTACTACTGTACCTGAAACATCACTTCCAGAAATGTGAGGAAGTGGAATCTTAATTGGTTCTCCCCATATTCCCCAAAGATCATCATAATTATAAGAAGCTGCTTGAACTTTTATAAGAACTTGGTTATGCTTGATTTTCGGGATTTCTATCTCTTCTATTTTTACAACTTTTCTTGGATCCTTATTGTGCTCACGATATACAGCTGCCTTCATGTCATAATAAAAAATAGAAAACAATAAAAAAATTTACACTCAAACTCCGTATCTAAAGGAATAGAATCTAATTTGTCTCATCATTTTCCTTATTATTTGTCAGTATCTTTAAGAGGATCATTTTTTAACTTTCTCCAAAGAATCGAGTTTTCTAAGTGTGTGTTAGAGGACTTCCAACATTATCTACCACCTACTAGTATATGATCCCAATTGGTTAGCGGGCTCGGAGGTGTGTGAACCGATTTTGACACAAATTTGTAGTTCACAAGCTTCAAAATTTATCTGTTTTAAAAAATCAAAATAATTATGATTAAAAATTATGATAATTAAATCAAAAAAATTTTAAAAAGGTTATATAGATCATTATAAAATTTGTCTTATGAAAGGATTACTCTTCTACATACGAAATAATGATTTTGCCTCATTATGTACGATATTACAACAAAATAATGTTGAAGGAATTTCTCATTTTGATATTAATGGACGAGGGAAATTAAAGAGAGAAGAAGTTGAACAAATGACAGAAGTATATAGAACAGGAAAACAATTTATTCCTGAATTTGTAAGTAGAAAAAGAGTTGAAGTGGTTGTTAAAGACTCCGAGTCACAGAAAATTGTAGAGGACGTTAAAAAGTCAGGTGCGATACAAGGTAAGGTATTTGTTTATGATGTTTCTGAATCTTTTGATTTACCGTAAAATTTTATAAATTTTGTTTGTATCCTCTAATTGTGTAGATGTCGGCTAATATTATATTTTTTAAAATTTGTTAACTTCTATATATGTTTCTAAATTAATCATAAATAGTCAACTCATTTGGACACAAATTTATAGTTCAAAAAAGATTTTAGTGATAGATTTGATCTAACTTTTATTTTCTTTGTCTAGAATATCGGGTTTTTGTTGAGCAATTATATTTGACAAACCTCTCATATAGTTTTTGGCAAAGGTGGTAACAGGTTGAGAAGAATACCATATACAACCAAGAACCTGACAATCATGACATGTTTTAGCAATATCCCATTTGGGAGATTCCCAAATTTCATCTATGCTCTGTTCCAATAGGTTATATGTATTTTCTGGAGAATTATATTTCCAACAAGGAACAAGTACGGTTCCATTTCCATTTATAAATATACTTTTCCAAACACCACATTCATCATATAGTCCCCTTCCATGGTCAATAATTTGTTGAAAATATTCTAGTGGTATCATTATTTTAGGATGAATATGTCTTTTGCCATAATCAATTATACTTTCACATACCGCAATCATAGTTTTCCTATCTGGTAATAAAGAATAGTCAACATCAGATCTATCTTCTACAAATGTAAAAGATACTGCATTAGATCCTAATTCTTTTGCCCTATCAAAGTAGCTTTGATTGATAAATTCCTCAGTATTATATTTTGTTATTACAGAGTTAAAATAATGAGGAATATTGTTTTCATTTAAGAGTAAAAGATTTTTCATTACTTTATCATAAGTATCTCTTGAAACTCCTCGTATTTTACAATAGGATTTTTCATAAACAGAATCTATACTACATGTAATGAATTGAATATATTTTTTTAATTCTTTTAGATCGATAGTATCTAATAATGAACAATTTGTAATCAAGGTTATAGGCATATTTAAAGTATGTAAATAGG
The DNA here is from genome assembly GCA_036520175.1 of Nitrososphaeraceae archaeon. GTDB lineage: Archaea > Thermoproteota > Nitrososphaeria > Nitrososphaerales > Nitrososphaeraceae > TH1177. The sequence goes on along the minus strand of DATDKD010000212.1, from coordinate 2,439 downwards.
TAACTAATTCCATGAAGTCAGGTCTACTAGTAGGCTCTCCTCCTTCTATAATAGACCAGATACAGTATTTTGATACTTTGTCAAAAATACTTTTCCATTCCGAAGTTGAAAGATCATTTTTCTTTGCAAATTTAAATTGATTAATTTTATCAGAATCACCAAAAGGGCACATAGGACAATAAAAATTGCAATAATGGGTTAAGCTAAACACAGCAATTAAAGGGCGTTTTTTACCTATAAAACGATTAGCTGACCATTTACCTAAAATCTTAATTGTTCTAATAGTATCTATTACCATATATTGGGATAGGACAAAAACTATAAATCTTTTTTTTAACTTGTAAAGAAGATTAGCTCTGTTAAAATAACGGAAATTCACAAATTAAATTGAAAAAAATCTGAAAAAAGTGAGCAAAGAACATAATATATAACTAGAAAATAATGTCAACTATATCCTTATCTTAACATCCATGAAAATCTACCTGGTATATTAAAATTATAATGCAAACAATTGCAACCTCTTAGATAAGACACCTTCTATTTAATTAAAATAATGATCTTTTATACCCTATGAACAACAGATATTTTAAATATAGTATTTTTCTTGTCATAGGTATAGGGTATCTATAACTTTCTTGTTGGAATTTGAAAATAATAATAAATTTCTATTAGCGCAGGAACAAGAAAAATCTATGAATTATATCAATAACAAAGATCTTCAATATAGTTCAACTATTAACAGTCATACAAATAACGCCAAAAAACCAATATGGATAGATGAGGTCAATGAAATTAGAACAATAAGCAATAATCATAATGATTACACGTCTGAGATGAATATTCATATTCCCAAAGGGTCTTTTCATCCAGCTACCCATAGATCATTCAATCCCGGTGAAATCATAATAAATAAAAGACAAACAATAACATGGATCAATGACGAAAAAACACCTCATACTGTCACCAGCAAAGGGAAGTCTTTATTTGATTCGTTATTAAAGCAAACTGAAGACTTTACATATCAATTTGATAAAGTCGGCACTTTTGAATTTGGCTGTACTTTACATCCTTGGATGCATGGAACGATAAATGTGATATAAACATTCATTTTATTATTTTATAAATATTAATACTTCAATTAATTGGATCGTGGTTTACCTAGGAATATTACATGTAGGTTTTTTGCTTTCAGATATATCTTTTAGTTTAGCAAATACTTGAATTTATTATTAGAAAATACCAAATATAATAGATAATATTTGAAAATAATTTTCAAGAAATTTGTTAAATCCATACTTAATCTAACAAAAAATTGAAACATTATTGCATGATCTCCTTTCAGTTAAATTAACAGTACTGGAATCAATATCTTTACAAACTAGTACCTGGATTCACAAGAAATAATTATAATCTATTATTATCATCATGAGTAGATTTCAACTATGTCTTCAGGATCATTCACTCCATTAATAAAACTAGAACATGTAATATCTTTTAGTGATGCAGTATTTGCATTTGCAATAACTCTTATGGCTTTATCTGTAGATATACCAGATTTACCAACTGATCTGACACAATCTGAGTTATTAGCTAAATTATATGATTTATATCCACAATTTGAAAGTTATATTATAAGTTTTGCTGTTATAGCAATATTCTGGGTATCTTATCATCAGGTCTTTAATCATATTAGAGGATCACATATTACAATGGTGTATCTAAATTTGTTATTTCTTTTATTAATAACTCTTTTATCGCTTTCTACCTCCCTCATAATAAACTATGGAACATATCAAATTCCGCATATTATCTATTGTTCTCTTGTAATTATGACAAGTTTGTTACTTGCACTAATATGGTGGTATGCTACAAAAAATAAATATCTCGATAAAAATTTGCATCCTTTTTTTATAAAAGGTGTTATGGCAAATCTTATGTCTATTCCCATAGTTTTTACAATATCAATAATTATTTCATTTGTTAACTTGGATATTGCCCAGTATTTTTGGTTGGTAATTGTTCCACTAACTATAGCGATTAGACATAGATACAAACATTAGAAATAGCCACTCAGCTTAATTGACTGTTTATATGATTTAAATTCAGCGTTAAGGCTATTGCAAGAAATTCTATAGTAAAGGATGGATAATATCGTTATATATGAATCATATATGCCAAGAGAAGAATTAGTAGGAGACATAAATGAAATGAACTATACTATAACAAGTTTAGTATGAAATCTTTTAATTGGAATTTGGGATTCAATTCTTATATGTATGTTTTTACTAGTAGTAAAATGAATTATTAAAATTTTATTTTAATGGGAATTAAATGAACAAATGGGCTCGGAGGGGCTTCGAGTATGACATGTAGTTGGGATCTGCAAACTGATATTTATTAATTTGGTAACTTATTCAAAATAATCAAGGTGATAATAAA
>DATDKD010000211.1:0-6010 GCA_036520175.1 Nitrososphaeraceae archaeon | reverse complement strand
CTTGCTTAATTCAAAGATGAACCAGAATGTTAAAAGTGTAGTACATGACATTATTTTATTATTGTAAAACCAGGTAGATTACTAATAGTTAAATTTAATCATGTAATTATGTAGTTATTAATACTGAGATTTAAGAATTATAATATGTTTATTAATGATAAACTTTAGTTTCTGAACCCACTAACAGTATTGAAATTATTATTTACATCAACATTCATCACTTTACCATGGTTTAAATGCAATGAATTGTTTATCTTTTCTATAATGTATAACTATTGTAAGTCCGGCGCATATTAGATAAGTTGAACAGATACGCTAAAATTATCTCCTAATGGTCACTATTCTGAAAGATTTAAAGAACTAGAACTAGCCATACATACCTTAAGTAATAATAATCAAAGTCTTGGTACAGGCTATATAGTAAACAAAGGAAATCACAATAAAAAATTTATTCTGTCAATAATAAAATTTCTAAAAGAGATTGGTTGGTTAGTAGAAGATGGAAATGGGAAAACATCCATTGTTACTTAACAAACATTAAAAAAATGTTAAGCCTGGATGATACATCGCTGCTGCAAAAAAACAGGTAGAAGTTATTTTGGAATTATATATCTATGAGAACAGAAAAGACATTATTGTTAATATAACTTAATCATTTTGTAGATAATACCCCTTAGCAGAAGTAGAGTAATAAAGAATACTGTATTTGAAAATTTAGATTCTGTCAATACGTCTGTGCAACATACAAAGAAGTATAACAAATAGAAGCTAATACTGTAAAAATCTTCTATTAAGTTTTAGCTATAATAATCATAAATAATAAAGTTCTTCTAGTGCCAAAGTATAACCAGGATAAACAAACATTATATTAATAAGCAATAACATAATTGATATATCTTTTTTATTATTTTAAATTTATATTTTATAAAAGTATTAAAGTACTTAAAGAAATCCTACATATTAAAAATTTGTATATAACTTTATTTAACTATATTGTCTAAATGTTTATGGAGAGGTTCTGTTTGGAGTTCTTTGGACTGAAAAACCAAACTAGAGGACATGTTATACATACATGAGCCTCACTGAACCTTTTCCTTTTGTTATTCCACCCCAAATCTAATGTATAATTGATTATAAATTATCCTCTGATTTTATTATTATCAGTCTAGTTGTAGGAATATCTTTTTCTATCAAGTGTGTATGGACAAGATGATATTTCAAAAGCCATTACTAAAAAAATGCTAATCCAATTGTATATCATTTAACAAGCAATGACCCTTGGAGATCTTCTATAGCTAAATCTGATGCAACTAATCTAAATAATTTAGGATATATTGTTACTCTTCTGCTTAGCATAGAAGGAGTACAAGTGGGAGTAAAGAATCCTCACCATTTTTTGAATCTTGATAACGTGGTAGCCAATGTTAGTAATTTTATTAAGGATGGCGGTAAAGTTGTGGTATGTGGTGTCTGTTTAGGAGTAGCTGGATTCGAACCTAATGAAATAATTGATGGCGCAATAATTGGAACTGATGAAATAACATCTAAAATATTTACTAATGCTCCAGTAGTTACCTATTAAGTATTAACCTATTTGTGAAATCAAACATATATATTTTTAAATATAAAATATTTTTTGTGAAGGATAAACCTTTTGATTTTCATGGCGCAATATTTACTATCAAGGTTCTTACTTCTGAAACTAACGGTAGCTATACTATCTTAGATGTAATTCATCCACCTAATCTAGGTCCTGCATTACATATACATCCGAAAGGTTCAGAAACCTTTTACATAGTTGAAGGCGATTATGAATTCATTTTAGAAGGGAAATCAGTAACTGGTAAACCTGGAGATGTAATTTTTGTTCCCAAAGGGTCTCCACATAGATTTGTTGTGGGATACAAAGGTGGACATGCACTTGTAATCAGTCCCCCAGAACTTGAGTTTTATTTTTTTAAAGTAAGTGAATTACTTCATAAAGGCGAAGTTTCATATGAAACAGAATCAAGTATAGGAAAACAATATGGTCAGGTTTTCTTAGACAATACAAAACACTGGAATAGTCAAAATCTAAAGAAAATAATCTAATCTTTTAAAATAGGTAATATTATCTTCTTTATTACTATAATATTAGACTCTTATTTTAGAACCGTTATCGGTGTTATTTTAGATTGTTTTTCCTGACCTAAAAAGCTAATCTAATACTGCCACAATAATAATATAGAAATATAAGAATAGGCAATTATTATTTTTTGTCTTAAGATAAATATCTTGTATGTATTCTTTTTTTGATTTAAGAATAATTGATGGTCCCTCTACCTTTTTTATTTCTATTAGAGAAATTTCATATTTTCTTATTTCTTGTGTAGCTCCTATTTCTTCTTTAAATTTTTCTTCTATAATTAAAATATTTCCGAAAGACGATACAAATGTACCAATATTACTGCCATCAGCTGAGAATATATACGTGCCTTTTAATGAATGGTCACTACCAGCCTTATATATAAAACCACACATGAGTATAAATAGACATTAACCTTTTTAAGTCATGTTCTTATTACCATAACAATTTAAATATTCTACCAATTGCTGCCCGAAAATATAGTGATTTCTCCTAAACCGCGCATGGTCAAATTTTCCAGATAGTTTATTTAATTGATGTTCATAAATATTATAATCAATTGACCTAAATACAAATAATCAATAATATATTGTATCCTTTATTAACATCCAAATTATAATAAAGTTAAAAGCATTGATTAAGCTTTATAACTACTATTCCAATTAGTTAAATTTAATTTGAAATTAATATCCTACAAAGAGATAATAACCATATGACTTATTCTATTAATGTAACAGTATTTGGAATCAAATAATAATAGTTCATCATCAACATCATCAACAACAGGATCAGTTTTCTTTATCGGAAATGCAACAGTTCTTATTAAATATGCAGGATTTACAATACTTACAGATCCGACATTTATTCATATGCATGAAAAAGTTCCTCTTGGATATGGATTGGATACTATCAGGCTTACAAATCCTGCAATAGAAATTAATCAATTACCTCCATTAGACCTTGTTTTACTTTCGCATTTTCATGGAGATCATTTTGATCAAGTTGCAATACGAGAACTTGACAAACTGCTACCTATAGTGAGTAATTCTCATGCAGTAGATGAACTTTCTATTAGAGGATTTACCAATACTAAAAAATTAGATACTTGGGAAAATATTACATTTACTAAAAAAGATAACAATAATAATGATGTTGAACTTCAAATTACAGCAATGCCTGGCAGACATGGACCATTTCCAGTTGCAATGTTTCTGCCTAAAGTTATGGGTAGTATTTTAGATTTTAAGATAAAAGGCTATAGGAATGATAGTAATAGTAACAATAATTCTCATAATAGCAATCAACTATTTAGAATATACATTACAGGAGATACAATGGTCTTTGACGATATAAAAGAAATTCCTAAACGTTATCCAAATGTAGATTTGGCATTATTACATCTGGGTGGTACTACAATAATGGGAATAATGCTTACAATGGATGCAAAAGAAGGTTTGGAAATGTTTAAGATAATAAATCCAAAGAAGGTAATACCTATTCATTATAATGACTATGATGTATTCAAATCATCAATAGAAGACTTTCAGGCAAAAGTCAAAGAAGCAGGTATTGAAGATCATGTATTTTATCTGAAGCATGGAGAAACATATACATTTGAAGTTAATAGATAAATAGAAAATCTATAAGTTTTAAAACAAAAGGCAAGTTTTTATATTATAATTTTTTAATTAAATATCTATAAAATAAAAAATAAAGAATTTACTGATCGTAAGATCTTCCGATCTTGTTTACAAAATTAAAGTAATTTTGAACAGACTCATTATAGTATTTTTGTGCAATTTCTATTGATTTGTTAAAAGTTTCTGTAGAGGTCAACGCAAAATCATTTATTCGTCGCGTACAGTTTATAGTATGATCTGTTATATTTTGGTTGGTTTTATTATATACATCAGTATACCTTTCAGGAAGTCTAAAATTATTCCAATTTGATTTTGTTTTGGTATATGTATCATCTAAAAATTTTGAAAATACTGGTTGATAATTATAGAGAAAATTTTTTTGTGCTTCAACATAGTTATTTGAAATTGCTTTAATTGTGTTAATGATTTGTTGTTGATATTTATCTGCTAGTTCAATACTTTTTTCAAGAATTGCTCTGTTTGTTCTTTGATATTCATTGATATTATTATTGATCTTGTTTGTTGTTTCTGAAATAGTGGATGTTGTATTTGCTAGTTGTTGTCTTTGATTATCTAGAAATTCTTTTGTATCTTCTTTTATATTATTACTTTGTACTTTGTTTTCTTCTTTTAAATTTACCATAGTATTAACTAAAAATCATACTAGTGAGACTTATAAAGTATAATAAAATAGAAAGTTAAAAGTAAAACTTGTATAAAATAATTAATTACTTCTCCACAACTAATAGAATTTAGAAATTAATAAATGCATGGGAATATATTATTATTATACTGTCATCAGAACTACTAAAGCCAATAAATGTGAAGAGTGCGATAAATCTTTTTCCTCTGAGGAATAATTTAGCCAGCACATGAATCAAGAACATGTAGGAAACGCTTGATATCTTATCCTTCATCAATATTTTCTTCTTTTTGATTAGTTTTTATTCAATCACCATGGATGTTAGAAATTAGACATCTATAGAGAATCAATGTATGATATTATAAGGAAATTGGTAAATTATTACACAATTATTTTTTTATGATATAATGTATTTTATATTTTCCTAACATAGCCTCCATGTAATAAAATCGTTTTATATTGCAGAAAATGAAGAAATATCATAATAATACCAAAAGAATGTCATAGCCATATCTATTGCTTGCTATATTATAGGCTGTGGCTATTATCTAAATGATATTCAATTATTAGATGTCATTAATTTAAATTCTCTCTGTGAATGAACATTTAAACCATGACTAGCACTTTAATAGTGGATCTAATCCCATAAACTTGAATGCAGATAATAAGGCTTCATTAACTACAACATTATCTAAATAGAATCTTAGTTTTGTTCTTTTATTTTTATTTTTATTGTAGATATGATGCCTATCATCTCCTGTCATCAATTTTATTGCTTTTAAAAAATTTAATTTATTACATTTTTAGACACAGAAAAATTAACTGCTAATTCATATAGAATAATTATTAAAGTTATAAAAAATGTTGGTTGAGACATCATTAGAATGTGGAATGAGAATGAACTCAGTCATTCTTGGTCCAATATTATAACTTTTACCTCAAAATTATTAAACTTTATTAACTATATCAGCTAAATATGAATAAGAGGTTCTGTTTGGAGTTCTTTGGACTGAAAAACCAAACTAGAGGACATGTTATACATACATGAGCCTTAATGAACCTCCTGTTTTTGTTACTTTGATAGACCAACTATATCTCTAAGGATTTAAATTTTATAATTTCTTATTTAAATGGAAGATGAAGATTTTAAAATTTTTTCTTAATTTGTAAATTGGTCCTAAAAACAGGTTTGTACTATAATAATCTTACCTTTGACTGTGATATTAAACTAAAATAATTAAGTCACTTATCTAATAATATGAAATATAGAAGTAGAACGGAAATAGTGGGTAATATACTAGAGGCAGCTAATGGAGGAGCAACCAAGACAAAAATTATGTACAAAGCTTTTCTAAGTTATGTACAATTAAAGGAATACCTTTCTATTTTGATTGAGAACAATCTATTAGAATATATTGACGGAACTCACAAATTCAAGACTACAGAAAAAGGACTAAACTTTCTTAAAATGCATAACGAAATTGGAGAATTATTACTAACTACAATTAAAATAACCAATTAATTTTATAAGCTGAAAATAGGGAACAATTAAACACTCTCCAATCGCCGGCGACAAATCACTATGGTTTTTTTAAATATTGT